>JAQBNZ010000237.1 GCA_028288285.1 Mucilaginibacter sp. | reverse complement strand
TGTTTAGTTTCAGATCCATATTGTGTTGTATAAACCGTAGCTTTGCGTGATTGTTCAATTAATAATCCGCAAAAAAAATCATTACAAATGTGCGGATTTGTATGTAAACTCACACATGAATAAATTGTTCCGCAGCTTTGGCTTTGCCTTTAAAGGATTAGGATACGCTTTTGCCACCCAGCAAAATTTTAGGATACATGTATTTGCCGCTATAATTGCCTGTGGGTTTGGATATTTTCTGCACATAAGCACGGATGAATGGCAGTGGGTAATGCTTTGCATTATGCTAATGATGGTAGCCGAACTGCTCAATACGGCTATTGAAGCATTGGTAGATCTGGTATCGCCGGGCTATAATGAACTTGCCGGGCATGTAAAAGACATTGGCGCCGCAGCGGCATTGGTTGTTGCCATTTTTTCGATGGCTACCGGCGCTGTTATTTTTATACCGAAAATTTTACTGCTGATAAATGCTGCATAAAACGCGGGGCATAGTATTTAAAACCACCGATTACAGCGAGAGCAGCGTTGTAGTACAGATATTTACCGAGAAGTTTGGGCTACAATCATACATTATTAACGGTGCCAGAAAACCCAAGGCAAAAATAAGCCGTAATATGCTACAGCCACTTAGTTTGGTTGATATGGTAGTTTACCATAAAACAACCGGCAACATACAACGCATTGCCGAACTAAAGAACTCTCCCCTGCTGCAAACCATTCCTTATAATGTTATTAAAAGCTGCCTGGCTATGTTCCTGAACGAGGTATTGTATAAAGCCATAAAGCAGCAAACCGCTGATGAAAACAGCTTCGATTTTATTTTTAACGCCATTGAATGGTTGGATAATGCCACCAGCGGACTTGCAAACTTTCATTTAGTATTTTTAATTCAGCTAACGCGATACCTGGGGTTTTACCCGCATGGTAACTACGCCGAAAACACCAACTACTTTGATATGAAAGACGGTGTATTTAGTATGTATAAACCGGATAGTGTATCCTACCTGTCGCCGCCGCATACCAGTAATTTTTACCACCTGCTAAAAAGTGGTTTTGGGCATATTGAGGATATTAAGCTCAGTAATGATGAGCGCCGATACCTGATCAATAAACTACTGGAATATTATGCCATGCATATTGAGGGCTTCGGGAATATCCGTTCGCATGAGGTGTTGGAGGAGGTGCTGGGGTAAGGCTACTTACTTTTCTTAAACATCCTTGTAATAAAGTTCCCTTCTTCGCCTTTTTTTTCTTTAGGCGGGCCAATAAGAAAGCCGTAATCTTTAAGCGGTTCGCAGTTATCGCAAATTATTTTAAAAATTCCAAGCAGCGGTACGGCCAGTATCATGCCCGGGATACCCCAAACGGCTTCGCCAACCACTATAATGAGTATGGTAAACAACGGGTTAATGTTTAGCCTGTCGCCTACTACAAGCGGCTCTAAAATATAAGTTTGGATAAGCTGAACCAATGCATAAGTGATAATAACTCCAACTACAACTTTAATATCGCTGCTTTGTGCCAGCGCCATTAAAACAGTTATAGATGTACCGGTAATATTACCTACAAACGGAACCAGCTCCAGTATGCCGCACAGTACGGCAAAAAACAGCGCATTATTTACACCGGCAATGCTAAAACCTATACCATACATCACCCAAAGCATTATTATCATAAGGCCCAACCCGCCCAAATATTGCTGGGTAACCTTACCGGCATTTTGCAATACTTCCCTGGTTGCATCACGGTTCTCCGGCTTAAACATCCGCAGTATGAAATTCTTAAAATGCCCTCTAAAAAACATGAAAAGAAAGGTATAAACCAATACCAGAATAGCATCAATGATAAGGCCTGCCAGTGAGCCAATCAAAGTGGTAACTATGCCGGCCACTTTCCCCATCCCGTCGGATTGCTGTTCTTTAATTATTTTTTGCTGTTCCTGATTAGATATGCCGAAATGATGTTTTATATAGCTTTTAAACCCGGCAACAATGCTGTTTACACGTTCTTCTATTTTGGAAAGATCATCAATAATATCACTTACCTGGTACTGTAGCAGGGTGATTAGTGCACCTATGAGCACCAGAAGGGCTGCAACACTTAATATAGATGATAAACCATTGTTTAAGCCCTTGCTTTGCAGCCAGTGACAAATGGGTAACAGCAGCATAGCCAATACGGCACCAAATGTAAGTGGAATAAATACCGACCGGCCAAAAAATAGTACGCCGAAAATCAGCACAAATAAAGTAAGGATACGAAGGGTTTGGTTAAGGTAGGCTGTACTCATTCAATTGATATTAACCACAGAGATCACAAAGAGAAAAATTACAAGAACACTGGTTGGAATAACCTACAGGCTTAATCTAAAACATTAACATGCGGCTTTACACCCTCTAATTGTACTTTGTATAATCTTTGTGATCTCTGTGGTAAATCTATTAGCCTAAAATGCGTTTTTTAATATAATCTATGGCAGAGTCTGGCAATTCATTTCCCCCGGTTTGTACGAGGCAATTGTTATCCTGTATCTCAAGCTCTGCATTTATATTATTATCAATACATACAATAAGCTTATTTTGCTCCTTTTCAACTTTGCAGGCAAGTTCGCGGCCTGAGTAGTGTATCTCAAACTCATATTTCCCGTCTTTATCCGCAGGATGGGTGTCTTTTTCGTCTATCATAGCTGATTTTTTTTACTATAACACTAAAAAAGGCACCAATGTTTCATAAACAAAAAAAGAGAAAACCTGGTGGCTTTCTCTTTTAAGTATTTACTGACCTTATTATATCATAAAGAACGCTTGGTGGAATAGAACGATATTAATAATTATCTCAAATATAATATCTATAGACTTAGCAGACTAATATTTAACACTTATTTAACATTTATATTTATTAACAAATAATACATATTTATTATAAATGTTAATAAATGCTATTTAAAGTAAGTGCTTTGTTCTAAATTGTTTAAGAAAGCGCAGGCCACGTTGTAAAAAGGATCCTTTTCTATTTTTCAGAAAATGTTTTATGGCACGATACGCTTGTTCATTTTCCTGCACGATAGCAGGGAATTGCTTAACTGCTTGTTGCGCTATCTGTACCTGATACATGTTTTCGATATTGGAATGCACACCAGAGCCATCATGCCCAATATTATGTATCAATGAATGCAGGGGGTTAAGGGTTAGCCCCTTTTTCAAAAAGATGGATGCATACCACCTAATGGCCCATGAGTTATTTTTACCGGCTTTAAAGTCCTGCATCTGTTTCCAAAAATTCATGGTATCATCTATCGAGAACTGATTTATCTTTTCCTTATCAAAACCTTGAATTAGTTTGTCAATATCGGGTTCAAAGTTTTTCCAGGCATGTGCCCAGGTGGCCCATCCCCAGCTAAAGGCTACACGAAAAAAGAAAGTCTCAGGCAGCGTTTTATCTTTAAGATCAAACATATAAGCGCCAATATGCATCACCTCTTCATTATTAGCATAACGGGTTAAGGCATCATTAAAAAACCGGAGGGTGTAGGGTGATGACAGCAGGTCATCCTCAAATACTATAACTTTGCCGTACTCATTAACCAATTGGGTAACACCACTAATAATAGAGTTAGCCAGACCCATGTTTTGCTTACGACTAATCACTTTTACAGATTTAAAGCCGGTAACCTCTGCCGCTATCTGCCTAACCTCTTGTACACTGGCTTTATCTGCGTCTGTTTTGGCTCCGTCCGAGAAAATGAACAGGCGCGAATCTTCTGCCAGCAAATTTTTTTGCAAATAACTTAAAGTACGGCGGGTATGATCTGGCCGGTTATATACAAAAAGTGCAATGGGCGCAAGGTTTTGCAAGGTTCAATTAGTGATTTAGTGATTGAAGAACTAATTATTAAATTTAAAATATATCGGCTTGTTTATTGGTTTTATTGCACAATACAGTGTAGGCATTGGCCAGCTTTTCTTTCCACTTAGCGCCGCCTATTTTAGCTGCTACATTTTTTGCAAAATACTCGGCGGTTATTTTTAAGCTGGTCACCAATCCTTTTGGTTTCTTTTGATTAACGTAAGTATTAAAAGAAGTTACCTCCGGCTCAATCATGGAAGTAAGGTCTTTTATTACCTCAAACCCTTCTGTCTGCAATAAATATCTTAATGATGTTGGGGTATAAACGTTAATGTGCCCATATGCCAAAAAATGCTTTATACGCTTATCAACTCCCGGTTTATAGTCAATAGGTACCTCTATCGCAAAATTGCGGCTTACGCGCTTTATTTCGCGCAGCAGCAGGCGCTCATGTTCTACATGCTCCAGCACATGCGAAAGAATGAGCAGGTCGAAACTATTATCCTCAAACGGTAAATGGTAACCATCAAACTCCTGCACTGATGCAAGGCCCTTTATCTGGCGCGATTTGATGTGTTTTACCCCGCTATCAGATATCTCCACCGCATGGTATTCCGGCGCAAAGCTCCAATCAGACAGGTACTTTAATATACTGCCATCGCCCGCACCAACCTCAAGTACTTTAGCAAAAGTTTGGCCTTTGCATACATCAACAATATGCTGCGCTTTATACTTGGCACCCAGCATGCGCCAGGCCTCGTCATGCTTTTGATAAAACTCGTCATACGCGGTTTTTACGTTGCCGCTTAATTTTTCTTCTGCCATATTATATTCCCAGGCAATTTTCAGGTTTATAAAATACCGATGTTGACTTAAGGTAAAACAAACCAGGTGAGATGCCGCTGAAAGGTAAATGTTTAAAGCCCTTGTTTATCAGGAAATCAACCCCTTCTTTGTATACTTCACGTTCAGAATCGTCAAGCACAATAACACCCGTGGGTGTCAATGCATCAACGGCTTGCTTACAGCAGTTTACCCGGTCGCGGCCATCAACTATAATAATGTCGAATTTCTCTTCCAGCTTAAGGGGCATCTGGCAATAATCGCCGCCTCGTATCAATTCCGTGTATATCAGTTCAGAATTTTCAGGTTTGTTTTTAGATTTCTCTATCTTATCAAACCACTCTTTATCATGCTCTACAGAAACCACTACTCCGGCATATTTAGCGTAAAAAAAGGTGGAGTTACCTGATCCAAATTCAAATACGGTATGCTGCTTGCCTAACCTATCTTTTATAAAATCAATAAACGAGTAAGTTACCCATGGAATAGGGTTACCATCACGGTCAACCGGCGATTTACTGTCGAAAGCCTTGAACCAGCCAATATCATTTAGATAGCCCTTGTTATTAAATGACAGCAGTGAACGCAAATGCGCAGGATTGGTTAATACTTTTAATAGTGATGAAAATGTACTCAACGCTTTATGATTTTTTGAAACAGTGAAATTAAAAATAATGATTTAAACATCATCAATCCCTGTTGCCTTGTTTTCGGAATAAATAAAATAAAAAATGTGGCTACAGCATAAGCTATTAATGTGGCGTATGCCGCCCCTATAATACCGTAAGCCGGTATAAAAAATAAATTCAACACAATATTTACAATAGCACCAACACCTGTACGCAGCATTGACAGCTTGAAATAGCCTTCGGCTATAAGGTACTGCCCACTTGCGCTTCCTAAAAACACAAACACACCTGCCCAAACATGCACGGCTAAAACCGGTGCGGCAGGCCAATAAGCAGGCTTATATAATAAATGATAAATCAGGTTAGATCCCAAACTCATTACTAAAGCAATACTTACACTTAATATAACCATCAGATCATACATGTTTTGCAACCGCTTATAGTAGCGATCAATATCTGTTTTACGAGCGTGCATTATAGCAGGAAACACCGATGTTACAATGGCAACCGGAATAAAATACCAGTTCTCGCTTAAGCTGGCAGCCGTCATGTAAATTCCCAATTCACTGGCTTTCTCATACATGGGTATCATTACCTGGTCAATTTTCATGTAAATGGTAACCAGTATGGCTGAGAATGCAAGCGGCCAGGAGTGTTTAAGCAGATAGCCGGTTATACGTGCATCATACTTCCAGTTACGGATATGGTTATTACTTTTTTTATAAAGAATGATATAGCCTATAGCCAATATCAGCGTATCAAGCAGTAAGGAGTAAACAAACCATATGAGAGGTAGCTTTAATATAATGAACAACAGTTTTATTAAGGCCGATAATATATTCCCTGATACCTGCACATACATAATATTTTTACCCTGTACTTTCGACTGGAAAAAACTATCAATAATATTTACCGATTGAATAACAGAAGTAAATGCAACGATCAATATATAACTAAACGGAGTTTCGAGCGGCTTGGCTAATGACAGTAGCATATAAGCTACGTAAACTAACGGAAGCGTTAATACACCCGCTGTAAGCCTTAACCAAAAGGCGGTACCTAATAAAGTATCCTTCCTTTCGGGATGATTTAACAGTTCGCGGGTAATGAATCCATCCAGCCCCAAAGCCGCTATGGCCATAGTAAAGGTTACAATTGCCATGGGGTAGTTCAATATACCAAATTCGGCCGTGCTCAAATACCTTGATAGCAGCACACTATTGATAATGAATTTGACCACCATACTACCAACCCTGGCAATTAAAAGCCAACCGGTATTTTTAAAATACTTTTCAAAGGCCTGCTGATCAAATCCGGGGATGCTGGGAATACGCATATATTGTTTGCAAATATATAAAAAGCAAAGAGCCCTCTGTATTTAAACCGAGGGCTCTTTGTAATATATGCTATTTAAAAAATTACTGGTTGGTAAATTTCTTAGCGTTAATCCTTCTTTCGTTCTCGTTCAGGAATATTTTACGTAAACGGATGCTTTGTGGAGTTACCTCAATGTATTCGTCGGCTTGTATGTATTCCATTGATTCTTCTAAAGAGAATTTAATAGCAGGTGCAATACGCACGTTGGTATCGCTACCAGATGCACGCATATTGGTTAACTGCTTGCCTTTAGTTAAGTTAATAACCAAATCGTTATCGCGGATGTGCTCGCCTAATACCTGTCCTTCGTAAACATCAACTCCCGGATCAATGTGGAAACGACCACGATCCTGTAATTTGTCAATAGCGAATTCAGTGGTTTTACCAGTATCCATTGATACCAATACACCATTTAAGCGGCCCGGGATAGTGCCTTTCCATGGTTCGTATGCTTTAAAGCGGTGGGCCATAATAGCCTCGCCACCTGTTGCAGTTAATACGTTGTTACGTAAACCTATAATACCACGTGCAGGAATATCAAATTCGAGGTGTTGTAAGTCGCCTTTAGGCTCCATTATTAACAGGTCGCCTTTGCGCTGTGTTACCAGCTCAATAACTTTACCTGCAACCTCGCCCGGTACATCAACTATTAAAGTTTCAACCGGCTCGCATTTAACACCATCAATTTCTTTTACGATTACCTGTGGTTGACCTACCTGTAACTCGTATCCTTCGCGACGCATGGTCTCGATCAATACTGATAAATGGAGGATACCACGGCCGTATACTAAGTATGAATCTGGCGATTCGGTTTCAACAACCTTAAGTGCCAGGTTTTTCTCCATCTCTTTGTATAAACGGTCACGCAGGTGGCGTGATGTTACAAATTTACCTTCTTTACCAAAAAATGGTGAAGTGTTGATGGTGAACAGCATGTTCATAGTAGGCTCATCAATATGGATAACTTCCAATTGCTCCGGTTTTTCGAAATCGGCAATAGTATCACCAATGTCAAAACCTTCAATACCTACAACAGCACAGATATCGCCAGAGCTTACAGATGTAGCTTTAACTTTACCTAAACCTTCAAATGTATAAAGTTCTTTTATTCTTGATTTTTGAATAGTACCGTCACGTTTTACCAACGATACCGGCATGTTTTCTTTTATAGTACCACGAGCAACACGACCGATAGCTATACGACCTACGAAAGATGAATAATCTAACGAGGTGATCTGCATTTGCAAAGTACCTTCTTCAATGGGCGCAGGCGGAATGTTTGCCAAAATAGCATCCATTAACGGGAAAATATCCTCAGTAGGTTGTTTGTAGTCTGTGCTCATCCAGCCTTGTTTTGATGAACCGTAGATAACCGGAAAATCCAGCTGATCTTCAGTAGCTTCAAGGTTGAAGAATAATTCGAAAATTTGTTCGTAAACTTCTTCAGGGCGGCAATTTTCTTTATCAACTTTGTTTACAACCACAATAGGTTTTAAGCCTAAAGCTAAAGCTTTTTGGGTTACAAAGCGTGTTTGAGGCATAGCGCCTTCAAATGCATCGCATAATAATAAAACGCCATCAGCCATTTTCAATACACGCTCAACTTCACCACCAAAATCGGCGTGACCAGGGGTATCAATAATGTTGATCTTAACATCTTTGTACATTACCGAAACGTTTTTTGATACGATGGTAATACCACGCTCACGCTCCAGGTCGTTGTTATCAAGTATCAATTCACCAGTTTCCTGTCCGTCACGGAAAATGGCGCAACTGTGTAAAATTTTGTCAACCAATGTGGTTTTACCGTGGTCAACGTGTGCGATGATCGCTATATTTCTTATTT
>JAQBNZ010000090.1 GCA_028288285.1 Mucilaginibacter sp. | reverse complement strand
TGACAAGGTTACTTCGGTAATGGATTCGCCTACCGGCGGAACTTTTATTTCTAAACTCATATTTTCAATTGTTGTAAGATTTTATTAAGTGGAAAGTTAAAGGTTAAAAGTTGAAAGCCGAAGCTGTACTTTTAACCTTAAACTTTAAAATTTAAACTTAAGTTATCAATCCGCACCGGCGTTAGCCATTTTTTCAGCTGTCTTTTTTATAGTTGCTTTAACCGCTTTGCCTACAGGGGCCTCAAACGCTTTAGCAACAATATGTGCCTGTTGCGCGGCATGCTGTTTAGCAAAACCGGTTGCTGTACTTGCACCTTCCAAACGTGATATTACCTGTAAATTTAAGTGTGTATCATTATGGAACTTACGGCAAATGTATGGCCATGCACCCATATTCTCCGGCTCTTCCTGTACCCACTTAAACTCGGTAGCTTTATCATACCGGTATTTCATTTTCAATATTTGCTGTATAGGTGTTGGGTACAATTGCTCCACACGTACAATGGCTATATCTTTACGTTTATCAATCTGCTGTTTCTCTAACAAATCATAATAAATCTTACCTGTGCAAAGCAATACACGTTTTACTTTTTTAGGATCAGCGTAAGTATCATCTATCACTTCATGGAACTTACCGTTAGTAAAGTTTTCAATCGGCGATACGCATTTAGGACTGCGTAATAAGCTCTTAGGTGTAAATATAATAAGCGGCTTGCGGAAATCGCGGTGCATTTGCCTTCTTAATATATGGAAGAAGTTTGCAGGCGTTGAGCAATTAGCTACCTGGATATTATCATCGGCACAAAGCTCTAAAAAGCGTTCTACACGTGCTGATGAATGCTCCGGCCCCTGGCCTTCATAACCATGCGGCAACAGCATTACCAAACCATTACCACGCTGCCATTTAGTTTCGGCACTGGCAATATACTGGTCAACAATTATCTGCGCACCGTTAAAGAAATCACCAAACTGTGCTTCCCAAATGGTTAATGCGTTAGGGTTAGCTAATGCATAACCATATTCAAAACCTAAAACACCATACTCTGATAGCAGGGAATTAAATATGCTTAGTTTAGCTTTTGTGTCAATAGTTTCTAATGGTGTATACTCATCCTCAGAATCAACCAGCGTTAATACTGCATGGCGATGCGAGAAGGTACCGCGTTTAACATCTTCACCACTTAACCTTACCGGGAAACCATCTTTTAACAAGGTACCGTAGGCAAGCAGCTCGCCCATTGCCCAGTCAAACACTTTGGTTTTGTTCACCATAGCATTACGGTCTTCAAATAATTTTTCAATTTTCTTGAAGAATGCTTTGCCCGCAGGCAGGGTAGTTAATTTGTTGCCTATTTCAATTATCTCTTCTTCTTTAACAGAGGTATCAATTGAGCTAATTAGTTCTTTATGGTTAGCCAGGTGTAAACCTGTCCATGCGCCTTCAAACATGGCAATAGTATCAGTAAACCTGTCTTCAGCTTTTGACTCGTCAAGCATTTTCTGCAATTCGGCCCTAAAGTCTTTCTCCAGTTGTTTAGCATACTTCTCATCAATGGCACCCTCTGCAATTAATTTTTTAATATATATCTGCAATGGGTTAGGGTGCGCCTCAATGGCTTTGTACAACACCGGCTGGGTAAATTTAGGCTCATCCGCCTCATTGTGGCCATAGCGGCGGTAGCAAAGAATATCTATAAATACATCTTCGTTAAACACCTGGCGATATTCCATTGCCAGATTGATAACGTATACTAATGCCTCAACATCATCGCCATTTACGTGAAAAACGGGCGAAAGCACAACTTTAGCAACATCTGTACAATAAGTACTTGAGCGGGCATCTTTATAGTTGGTGGTAAACCCTATTTGGTTATTAATAACCAAATGCACGGTGCCGCCGGTGCGGTAACCGTCCAGCTTCTCCATCTGTAAAACCTCATAAACAATTCCTTGTCCGGCTACAGATGCATCACCGTGTATTAATATCGGCGCTATTTTAGAATGATCGCCGTTGTATTTAAAGTCAATTTTTGAACGGGTTATACCTTCAACAACCGGGTCAACCGCCTCTAAGTGCGATGGATTTGGGCAAAGGCTCAAGTGAACGTTTTTACCGTTTTTAGTTTTAATATCAGTTGAGAAACCCAGGTGATATTTCACATCGCCACCAAATGGTGATTCAGAATCGAAATTTTTTCCTTCAAACTCAGAGAATACTTCTTTATAAGTTTTCTCCATTATGTTAGTAAGCACATTTAAGCGGCCGCGGTGAGCCATACCTAAAATAAACTCCTCGATACCCAGCTCAGATCCTTTTTTAATAATAGAATCCAGCGCGGGGATCAATGCTTCGGCACCTTCTAACGAAAATCGTTTTTGGCCCAGGAACTTTGTCCCCAAAAAGTTTTCAAAAACAACCGCCTCGTTTAATTTAGCCAGCATCAGTTTCTTTTCTTCAGCTGTAAATGATGGCGTGTTGCGTTTAGTTTCCATCCTGTCCTCAAACCATTTCAGTTTAATAGGATTGCGGATATAACGATATTCGGCACCAATTGCCTGGCAATAAGTATCTTCTAATAACTGGCGGATATCACGCAGTTTTGCTGGACCAAGGCCAACTTCAACACCTGCGTTAAATACAGTGTCCATGTCGACTTCGCTTAAACCAAATGTTTCCAGTTCCTTACCAGGAAAATATTTGCGGCGTTCGCGTACAGGATTTGTTTTGGTAAATAAATGGCCGCGCGTACGGTAACCATTTATCATGTTCATAACATTTATTTCTTTAAGCAGGTTATCGGGTGTACCGGTGCTTGCCGATACAGCCTGAGAATCCTTACCAAAATCAAAGCCTTCAAAGAACTTTTGCCAGCCAAATTCTACTGACTCGGGGTCTTGTTGATATGCTTCGTATAATGAGCTAATATAGGCAGCGTTTCCGCTATTTAGATAATTGAGGCGATCCATGAGAAACCAATAATGTAAACGACCCAAAATTAAGCATAATAGTACAATATGCCGAAAATTATATAGTATAACTTTGTAACTATAGCGAGATTATTTCTTTTGTGACTTAATTGTGTCATCAATAACTCCTAATAATGATTTTTCGCCCCTGGCATCCTGTAATAATTGCCATATCATTACACCTCCTGCTTTTTCGAGCGCAAGCTGTGTTTTAGCTTTGATGGTTGGCGCACCATTGTAGTAAATTATACCCCCGCCGGGAACGGTAACCTGGTCGGTATTTTCCGCTCTGGAATATTGAGCTATTACATCTTTATAGGCTATACTCTCAGGCGCATTGGTACCAAAACCGTATCCATAAAAAGGCACTCCTAAACTTAGTTTTTCTTTTGCAATGCCACGCTTGCTGCTCCAGTAGTCCATATCATCAGTAGCCATATCATAAGGTGCATGCTGGCCGGGTTTGTTTTGGTTCCATGGCCCGGTTTTATCGTAACACATTACATTAATAAAATCAAACTGGGCCAAAGCCTTATCGGTATACCTATCTGCATAAACTGTTGCAATAGCTGCGGTAATAAGCTTATTTTTTTCTTTTAATGCCGATGCCAGTTTAAGCACAAAGCCTTCGTAGTTTTTGTCTACCAGTTTGCCTTCCAGGTCTACATCTATACCATCCAGATCATAATCAACAGTTATTTTTGTAAGGGCCGAGATAAACAGATCCTGCTTATCACCATAAATAAAATTGGGCAGACGCCTGGGCGGTGTTCCGCCACCAATGGAGAGCAATACCTTAACCCCGCTTTTGTGAGCCAGTGCAGTAACATCTTTTAAGCCGGGTGCAATTATCAAATTACCTAATGAATCGGGATTTATAAACGCGATATTGAGATGTGTTATCTTATCCAGATCAACGTTCTTAACAGAATTAGCCAATCCGCGTTGGTTACGCATATAGCCTATAATTCTAAATTTTGATTTGATTGATTGGGCCATTAACCCATCAACAGAAATAAGCAGCAATAAACCAGCTAATACCCCACATAGTTTTTTCATAGTAAGCAAAGCTATAAGTGTTTGTTAGTTATTTAAGTTAACTGTCAGTAATATCACTACAAACGGCATAGCAGCTTAAGCATTATAAAAAAACTAAAACTCTACAATTCACAGACAGACGATAAGAAGAAGCTTATAAATAGGAGTTGACAATTAATGAAGAAGCTTGTGGAGGAAACCACGCAGATAGCCTAACCCTTCAAACAGCACGGCGAGCAGGCCAATAATTATAGTAAATTGTTCAAAAGAGTTCATATACAAATATATACGTTTTGTATATAATTTATGCAGGTATTTTACTTGCACCTTCGCCAGCTAGCCAGGTGGCTATAAAATCGCTTTTGCTTTCAAGTTGAACGGTTGGTTTGGCAGCATTAAAATAACGGTTGCTTTTGGCATCGTTACCCACGCCTGCTACAAAGGCCCAATTACCCCAATTGCTTGCCGGCGAATAATCTATCAGCTTTTCTTCAAAATATAAAGCGCCTTTTGTCCAGTCAACCTGCAAATCTTTTATAAGGTAGGTTGCCACAGCCTGACGGCTATAGTTGCTTATGTACCCGGTAGCATTTAGCTCATGCATAGCAGCATCAATATAAGGCATACCGGTTTCGCCGGTCTTCCAGTGCTCAAATAAGTCATCCTGGTTAGTAGCAACATCGGGCGCCTCGTTGTTAAACCCTTCGGACCTGAAAAACTTTTGGCCATGCTTTTTAAACATAAACCTGAAATAATCGCGCCAAAGCAGTTCAAGTATTAAGGGTTCAGCATTATGTAATTGGTGCTCCCGCTGATGATTTACAACCTCCCAATACACCTGCCGGGGAGATATACAACCCAATGCCAGCCATGGCGATAAATGTGATGACTGCACCGTGCGGTTTTTACCCTGATTATTTACCAGGCTATTTGCCAGGTATTGATACAATTGGCTCAAAGCTGCAGTTTCGCCGCCTGTAAATTTGTCTACAGCGCGGGGGTCATCAACAGGCTCGGATACACCCAGATCTGCCAATGTTGGCAATTCACCGGCATCGGTAATTTCGGGTATGGTAATATGATCAGGACTAACAGTACAGGGCCTTACGGTACTATCGCGCTCTACCTTCTTTTTAAAGGTAACAAAGCTATCGGGTATATCTTTAATAGGAAAAGGCAAATCCTCTTTATGGTACATGGTATGCCCTATAAAGTGTTTCAGGTTCAGCTTTATTTTCCATAAAGCAGCTTCTACCCTTTCAGATATTGCGGTTTCATCCGGTGCTACTTCTCTGTGATGGTATACTTCGTTAATGTGATATTGTTCGGCAAGTTCAGTAAGTACTTCGGCAGGGTCACCTATGCGGATAATAAGCTCGGCACCAAATGCCTGCAGGTTTTTACGCAAATCGGCAACTGATTGTAAAAGGAACCTTGCACGGAAGCTGCCTGTTTTTAAGGCGCCGGTTGCGCTTGTTTTAAAGTAGAAAGGATCAAAAATAAATACCGGCAAAACTTTATCTGCTTTGCGTACAGCTTCAGATAATATTTCATTATCATGTATACGCAAATCATTTCTAAACCAAACCAGTATCGTTTTTTCGCTCATAGGGAACAGCTGTTCTAACTTATACGTAGATTAGTACAAAAATGGTGATTATTTCTTTCTTATGCACTGTTTCGCTATAATATTTGACATCACCCTAACATTTACACCTAACGAAATGTGAATTAGCGAATTGTTAATTGAATAGCTTGTGCAGTATAATGCCGGTGCTAATGCAGCAAAGAAATAAACCCTTATGCAACCGTTGTAGTTTCCCTTAGCGCCTTTGTGTTTAAATCTAAAACACTAAAATAACCCTCAGCCCCAATCGTTTAATTATACATAAGCATGATATTTGCATTTGCTATTTATCGTAACTTTAATTCATAAAACCCATATAATATGGCTACTACCGAAAGCATACAAAAAGCATATATAGATTTTGTTTTAACCGAGGGGGAGCAACCGAAATCGGTTTACGTTTTTGCCAAAAAGAACAAAATGTCCGAAGAGGAATTTTACCGTTTTTTTGGATCATTTGATGCTATTGAGCAAAGCGTTTGGACCGACCTTGCTAATAAAGCCCTTACCGAAATAAAGGAACAAGAAATTTGGGCACAATATACGGCTCGTGAAAAAGCACTATCTTTTTTCTATAGCTTTTTTGAATTGCTTAAAAGCAGCCGCAGCTTTGCTGTTTACAGCATTAAAAAGCAACCCCGCATACTAAATTCGCCACGTGTTTTGGATGGCCTTAAAAATGTATTTGAAGCCTTTGCTGAAAATATTTTAAATGAGGGCATTGAAACCGCAGAACTATCTGACCGTAAATTTTTCAGTAAGCGTTATAAAGATGCTTTATGGATTCAGTTTGGTTTTGTGCTTACCTTTTGGATTAACGACAACTCAGCCGGATTTGAAAAAACCGATGAGGCTATAGAGAAAGGCGTAAACGTAACATTTGATCTGTTTCAGCGCTCACCTATTGATAACCTGTTTGAATACGGTAAGTTTCTGGCTAAAAATGGTGGCATAAAAGAAAAAATGGGTTTTGGCACTTTCTAAAAATCTACCACCAGTAATATTAGATGGACATGGTTTCGCTGTTATATTTGATATGGACGGCACCTTGGTTGATAATACCCCATTCCATTTTAAAGCATGGCAAGAGCTTTTTAAGCTTCATAACATGCCCCAACTAAGTAAGCAAACCTACCAAAACGAGATAAGCGGTGTACCTATAATTATTACCGTTAAAAAATATTTTGGTGATATTTATGATGATGCCGGCTTAGATGCCCTGGTTAATGAAAAGCAGGAGCTATACAGGCAGGCCTTTCAACCTTATTTAAGGCCAATAAACGGATTAGAGAATTTTCTGATCGAATTAAAAGATGCAGGTATAAAAATGGCTTTAGCTACATCATCAGATATACATGATGTTAATTTTATTTTTAATACCGTACCCATACGGCAATACTTTGATGCCATTATTATTGGTAGCATGGTGAGCCAGCCTAAACCGAGTCCGCAAATATTTTATAAAGCGGCAGAACAGTTAAATACCCGGCCCGAGAAATGTATAGTGTTTGAAGATTCAACCTCGGGCTTAAAAGCAGGTAACAATGCGGGAATGAAGGTTGTAGGCATTACCACCAGCCACCCGGCGGCAGTGATAAGCCAGGTAGCCAGCCTGGTAATAAATGATTATGCAGATGTAAACCTGCATAAGCTGGCTGCATTATTTGAGCAATAATTTTATGAGTGATAACACTTCAAAAGAACAAAACAGTATACCCACTACCAAGGTTGAACGCAGTGCCAGGTTTGTAAAAACAGGTATTAAAATTGGCGGCAATTACATAAAGCATTATTCTAAAAAACTGTTTAACCCGGATATGGATAAATCTGAGTTGAATGAGGATAACGCTACAGACATTTATAAATCATTAAGCGAACTAAAAGGCAGTGCGCTTAAAGTAGCACAAATGCTTAGTATGGATAAAAACCTGTTGCCGCAGGCTTATGTAGATAAGTTTACACAGTCGCAATACAACGCGCCGCCATTATCCGGGCCGCTAATTGTGCAAACGTTCAAAAAATACTTTGGTAAAACCCCCGATCAGATCTACGACAAGTTCAACATCCGTTCATCTAACGCGGCATCAATAGGCCAGGTGCACCAGGCAGAACTAAATGGCAAAAAGCTGGCTGTTAAAATACAATACCCCGGTGTGGGCGATTCCATTTCATCAGATCTTAAACTGATAAAACCCTTCGCCTTTAGGATGCTGGGCATGAGTGAAAAGGAACTGGACATTTACATGCGCGAAGTAGAGGAACGCCTTTTGGAAGAAACCGATTATGAACTGGAAGTACGCCGCTCAATAGAATTTTCTGAAGCATGCGCCAACTTGGATAATATTGTTTTCCCCCAATATTACCCCGAACTTTCCAGCAAGCGCATCATTACTATGGACTGGCTGGAAGGCAAGCACCTGCGTGAATATTTAGCAACCAACCCATCACAGGAAAGCCGCGACCTGATAGGCCAGGCACTTTGGGATTTTTACAATTTTCAGCAACATGAGCTCCGTGCCGTACATGCCGATCCGCATCCCGGTAACTTTATGATCACTACTGATGGCAAGCTGGGCGCTATTGACTTTGGTTGTATTAAAGAGATGCCTGACGATTTTTACTATCCTTTCTTCTCTCTTACCTCAACTAATTTATTTGACGATAAGGAAGAAACCATTAAAGCTTTCCGCAGGTTGGAAATGATATTGCCTAATGATACACCAGCACAGATAGAGTTTTACTACACCATGTATAAGCACATGATAAGCTTGTTTGCCAAACCTTACGTTACCGATCTTTTTGATTTTGGCGAAACCGCCTTTTTTGATGAACTGTTTGGCTTTGGCGAAAAAGTTTCTAAAATGCCCGAATTTAAACAAGCCCGCGGTGTAAAGCATTTTATATATGTAAACCGCACCAACTTTGGGTTATACAATATATTGCACGAGTTAAAAGCCCGCGTTAAAACAGATACATATAAGCCGCATGTTGAGGTGGTAGTGTAGAAGCATAGTAGCCGGTTTGCCTGGGCGGTTTCTTGCCAAACATCTCTTGTTTATTGCTCTTATTGCTTATCTCATCTCTCTTTTCTCTATTTAAAACACCCTACGCTTTCCATTGTTGAACCTTTACAATGAAAGTATTACTTGCCGGCGCAAATGGATATATAGGTACCCGGCTCATTCCCGTTTTGCTGGAAAAGGGCCATACTGTAGTTTGCCTTGTACGCGATAAACGCCGCTTTCATGAACAAAACGATTACAGCGACCGGGTAATCCTCTTCACTGCCGAGCTGCTCAGAGCAGATAGCATTGAACAGCTGCCCGCCGATATTGATGCTGCCTATTACCTTGTACATTCTATGGCACAGGCCGACGATTTTGCCGCCCTTGAGGCATTATCGGCACATAACTTTATGTTGGCCATTAATAAAACCAATTGCCGGCAAATTATTTATTTAAGCGGTATTACCAACGCCTCTGAATTATCAAACCATCTGCTTTCGCGCAGGCATGTTGAAGATGTACTGAAAGAAGCTAAGGCGGCATTAACCGTTCTGAGAGCTGCTATAATTATTGGTTCGGGCAGTTCATCTTTTGAGATAATTCGTGACCTTACTGAGAAACTGCCTGTAATGACAGTACCCCGCTGGGTGAACACCAAATGCCAGCCCATTGCTATACGTGATGTATTGGGCTACCTTGAAGGTGTCCTGCTTAACCAAAAATCGTTTAACAAAACATTTGATATTGGTGGGCCAGATATACTCACTTTTAAGCAAATGATGTTTACCTATGCCAAAGTGCGCAAGCTTAAGCGGTATATGATTACAATTCCTTTTCTGTCGCCCAAAATATCGTCTTACTGGTTATACTTTGTTACCTCTACAAGCTACTCGCTTGCCCAAAGCCTGGTAGATAGCATGAAGAACGAAACCATTATGAAAAACCATGATATTGACGATGTAGTAAAGCGGAAATGCATCAGTTATAAGGAAGCTTTGAAACTTGCCTTTAAAAAAATAGAGCAAAATTCCATTGTAAGCAGCTGGAAAGATGCACTGAATAATGGCTACCTTACATCGGGGTTTATGGATCAGATAAAGGTGCCACAAAATGGCACATTGGAATATAAAATAAAAGAACCCTTTAAGCGCGACAGTGCTGAGGTGCTTAAAAATATCATGGCCATTGGCGGCAACCGCGGCTGGTATTATTGGGACTGGATATGGAGCATCCGTGGTTTTTTGGATAAGCTATTTGGCGGGGTTGGCTCAAAGCGCGGGCGTACCAGTAATGTAAATATTTCGCCCGGTGATGTAATTGATTTTTGGCGGGTACTACTTGCCGATAAAATAAACCATCGCTTATTATTGTATGCCGAAATGAAACTCCCCGGAGAGGCATGGCTGGAGTTTAAAATAGTGCAGCGTAACAATCAAACATTTTTAAGCCAGGTGGCTACCTTTAGGCCGCGGGGGTTGTGGGGGCGTATGTACTGGTATGCAATGTGGCCCTTCCACCAGTTTATATTTAAAGGAATGGCGCATAAAATTGTAAGTTTTGCAGAAGATAATGAATCATAGTTCATAGCTACATTTACAAAATATCCTTTTCGGTGCTATCTAATTACCATCAACATTGAAAGTATATAAACATGAGTACGTCAATATTAATTACCGGTGGTTCGGGGTTGTTAGGGAAAGCATTAACTAATGCTTTGTTATCCCAAGACTATACGGTTAGTCATTTAAGCCGTAGCCCGGGGACGAATAAACAGGTAAAAACTTTTTTGTGGGATGTAGAAAAAGGGCAAATTGATGAGCATTGCCTTGATGGTGTAGATACGGTTATCCATTTGGCAGGTGCAGGCATTGCCGATAAACGCTGGACCAATGACCGCAAACAGTTATTAATTGAAAGTCGCACTAAATCAATAGGATTAATATATGAGCTGATAAAGAAAAACCACAACCGGGTAAAGTGTATAATATCTGCATCTGCCACCGGCTATTACAGCAACCGTGGCGATGAATTGCTTACCGAAGACAGCCCGCCCGCACATGATTTTTTAGGCATCTGCTGTGTTGAATGGGAAAAAGCTGTTGATAAGGGTGAGCGGTTAGGTTTGCGCATATTAAAATATCGTACAGGGGTAGTACTTACTGAAAATGGCGGCGCTTTGCCGCAACTGGCCTTACCTGTAAGATTTGGTATTGGTTCGCCAATTGGTACCGGCAAACAATGGGTTCCATGGATACATCACCATGATGTGGTGGCTATGTATATTGAAGGAATTGAGAACCATGCTTTAAAGGGAGTGTTTAATATGGTAGCCCCGCATCCTGTTACCAACGGCCAATTAAGCCAGGCGGTTGCTAAACAACTAAACCGCCCATTTTGGGTGCCAAACGTCCCGGCGATTTTAATAAAATTATTATTTGGCGAAATGGCAACAGTAGTGCTGGGAAGCACCCGGGTATCGGCACAAAAAATTCAAGATGCCGGTTTTAAATTCAAATACCCGGACATTGCTCCGGCATTAAAAGAAATTTATGGATAAAGATACGCCCATAAGCGTTTTTTGGTTTCGCCGCGATTTGCGGCTTGAAGATAATGCCGGCCTGTATCATGCGCTTAAAAGCGGTAACCCTGTGCTTCCGTTCTTTATTTTTGACAAAGACATATTAGATAAACTGGAAGATAAGGATGATGCCCGTGTAAGCTTTATTTATAAAGCTGTTGAGGAAGTAAATAAGGAATGTCAAAAGCAGGATAGCAGCCTGCATGTGGTTTATGATAAACCCGAACATGCCTGGGAAGAACTGATTACGCAATATAACATTGCTGCGGTTTATACCAATCATGATTATGAACCTTACGCTAAAGAACGCGACGGCGCTATAAAAAATTTGCTGGCCAAACATGATATCGGCTTTAAAACTTATAAGGACCAGGTTATTTTTGAAAAAGCTGAAGTAGTAAAGGACGATGGCAAGCCTTATACCGTTTATACCCCTTACAAAAACAAATGGCACCAAAAGCTAAAACCGTTTTACCTGAAAGCCTACCCTACCAAAAAATATTTTAAGAACCTGCTTAAATTTAAAGCACCTGAAATACCCACTTTAAAAGAGATGGGGTTTGTGAAAAGTAACATTACCTACCCCGAGAAAGAATACGACCACGTTATAGCAGATTATGCAAAAAACCGCGATTTCCCGGCCATAACGGGCACATCACACGTGGGGGTACACTTGCGTTTTGGTACTGTAAGTATCCGCAGGTGTGCAAGAGATGCCTTTGAAGCAAACGAGAAAACATGGATGGATGAATTGATATGGCGGGAATTTTACATGATGATACTATATCATTTCCCGCAAACCATGAACCACGCCTTTAGGCCGGAATATGACCGTATTAAATGGATAAATAACGAAGAACAGTTTGAAGCCTGGTGTAAGGGCGAAACAGGTTTCCCACTTGTGGATGCTGGAATGCGGGAGCTAAATGCCACGGGCTATATGCATAACCGTGTGCGTATGGTGGTTGCCAGCTTTTTAAGTAAAGATTTGCTGATAGACTGGCGCTGGGGCGAACGCTATTTTGCCCGCAAACTGTTAGATTATGAAATGGCCAGCAATGTGGGCGGCTGGCAATGGGCAGCCGGAAGCGGTACAGATGCCGCGCCTTACTTCCGTATTTTTAACCCGGATAGCCAACTAAAAAAGTTCGACCCGAAATTAGGATACATAAAAAAATGGGTTCCGGAATATGCCGACTTCAGCAAATATCCAAAACCCATTGTAGATCATTCTTTCGCCCGTGAAAGGTGTTTGAAAGCTTTTAAGGCTGCGTTGAGTTAATAGTTAGTGTGTAACAGTTGATATTTGAAATTCATATCTTACCGGAGCATTTGAAGGTATTGCGCCAGAACTGCTTACGCCCCACCCTAACCGTGAGGGAACAAACATAGAAATTGATGCATTTTCACCTGCATAATTATACAAAATTTCTCTAATACCCGCTTGAAAGGTTGCCACCTCCAACCCCGAGCCCGGAGTTAAAACTTGAGCAGTGGTATAATTATCAAATAGTGTACCATTTAAAATAGCCCCGGTAAAAGTTGCTGTAACAGTAGATGCATCATCTATATAAGAGCCTGCAGTTCTGGGTGTTATAATTCTATAATATACACCATCCGCTGTTTTGGTATAACCGCTTAAAGCATTAGCTGCCATGTAATTACGTATCACCAAATCATCATACACTTGTTGGTCATTAATTACATGTACATAATAATCAAGTGACTGGTTACCTGCTATACGGCTATTTGTATTACTTATACTACCTGTTCCAAAACCGGCTGTTCCGTATGCCAGGTGCGACGGTATAAGCAGGCGCATGCTGCCATCCCTGTACTTTAATATGTTTTTAATTCCAAGCATTAAACCCTTAGGCAGATTGGCTGTTGTGTTAAGGTGACCCAAATAGTTATAAATATGATTAGTAATGGTATCACTTGAAATGTATTTACCATCAAAAGAACTCAGCGTAAAAACCAATGATACCACGTCTGAATACTCAAGCGGTGTACCAACACCTTTGCTTATAATCTTATAATACATACCTGTGGTATCGCCACCGGTAGTATCCTTACTAAAGCCGGTGAGGCCATTAGCGGCTATATAGCCTTGGATTTGTTGCTCGTCGTATTGTTTAATATCCGGCTCGGTACCAGTTTTTCTGCACGCTGTTAAACCTGCTGTGGCAATCAATAAAAAGGTAAAAAATTTTTTTTTCATCTAAATCAGTTCGTTACATCTAAAAGTTTTATATCAAAATCCACCACAGAATTTGCCGGCAAGCCTATATCGGGCTGGTCATATGCGCCGTATGCATAACGTGATGGCGATAATATTCGTATTTGGCCACCTTTTTTAATCAGTGGAATAGCTAATTTCCAGGCCCTTATAACCGAGCCCAGTGTAAAAGATGGGTGAAAGTTATTACTGTTGGTAAAAATCTGTCCAGTGGTTAATATCTTTCCTGTAAAATCAACCGTAATATTTGTTGAGTTGGTAAACAATGAATTACCGGCACCCGGGGCTATAACTATATAATATATACCTGTTGCCACCCCTGCACTATCTACCTGCCTGGTGGTAGTACTTAATCCGTTGGCTGATATATAATCTGTTATGATCTTATTGTCAACCACCGCCTGCGCATTTATCTTATCCAGTTCGCTCGCTGTTTTTTTACAGGAGGCAAAACCGATAACACATATCAATAAGATGAGCAATAGCCTGTTCATACTGTTTTCAGAAAGCAAATTTATTGTTTTATATTTCAAAAACAGCAGCTTAACACTTTTTAACAATTGGAGGGCTTATAAAAAGGAGGTTCAGGGCTTATAATTAATTGTAAGCTGGTTTATTTTCTTGAGCATATCCGTTAAATATTGCTTGTCGGCGTCGCTTATGTGAGCGTTTAAATAGTTATTGAATTCCTTAACTACATTTTTCGCCAACTGGCGCTTTTCTTTACCCAAGTCTGTCAGATAAATTTTAACGGAGCGTTTATCGCCCTGGTTTGATTCGCGATAGATGAGGCCTGTTTTTTCGAGTTGGTTAAGCATACGCGATAAACTGGTTGACTTTAAGCCCAACAACGCGGCCGCCTGTGATACGGTAGTACCCTCTTCATCAATATTTATCAACAAATAGCCAATAGATTGCGTAATGCCAAATTCGGTAACTAACTGGTTATAGCGGTTAGCAACTGTTTGCCAAACAATCTTTAAAAAATAATCAATAGTTTCCTGGTGTTTTACACTCCCTCGCATAGCTAACAAACATAATACTT
>JAQBNZ010000064.1 GCA_028288285.1 Mucilaginibacter sp. | reverse complement strand
GCGACCCTCGTTTTGCAGGGCCAATGTTTGCTGATGTTACCACAACGGTACTTGCATCACAGGGTATTAAAGTTTTCCGAGCGGAAAATATATTTATATCAACCCCAATGATATCGTTGGGTACAGTACGTAAAGGCGCATCTGCAGGTATTATTATTACTGCCAGTCACAACCCACCGGCATATAATGGTTACAAAATTAAAGCCTTTTATGGTGGCCCGGCCACACCTGATGATATTGAGAAAGTAGAATCACAAATACCGGATAGCATTAGCCTGGAATTGAAAACCGTTACTGATTATGTTACTGAAGGCCTGGTTGAGTACATTAATCTGGAGGATATGTATGTGGAGCATGCCGAGCAAAACTTTGATATTCCTGCCATTCGCGATAGTGGTTTACAATGGGCTTACGATGCCATGTATGGTGCAGGCCAAAACGTTATGCGCCGCTTGTTTCCTGATATTACTTTCCTTCATAGCGATTATAACCCAAGCTTTGATGGCCAGGCACCTGAACCTATCCAGCGTAACCTGCAGGAGTTTGAACAACTCATCAAGCTATCTGAAGGCGAAATTGCATCCGGTTTAGTTACCGATGGTGATGCCGACCGTATTGGTTTGTATGACGGCGATGGTAACTTTGTTGATTCGCACCATATTCTTTTACTGCTTATACACTACATGTATAAAGTTAAAGGCGAAAAAGGCGAAGTCTACTCTACCTTCTCCTGTACCAGCAAAATTCAAAAACTATGCGATGCGTATGGCTTAAACAATACTGTTACCAAAATTGGCTTTAAATACATTTGCGATTTGATTGTTAACTCTGGCAAACCATTTATGGTGGGCGGTGAAGAATCTGGCGGTATAGCAGTTAATGGCCACATCCCTGAGCGCGATGGCGTTTGGATAGGTTTAATGATTTGGGAATTTATGGCGAAAAGCGGCCGTAGCCTGCGCGACCTTGTAAATGAAATTTACGACGTGGTAGGTAAATTTGCCGTTGAGCGTTATGACCTGCACGTTACCGAAGAACTGAAACAACAGATCATCAGCAATAGCAAAACCGGTAAATACCAAAGCTTTGGCAACCTTAAAGTGGTTAGGACCGAAGACCTTGATGGTTTTAAATTCTTTTTTGAAGATGAAACCTGGGTAATGATCCGCCCGTCAGGAACCGAGCCTGTACTGCGTGTATACGCCGAAGCGCCAAGTACTGCTGAATCTTTCAAAATACTGGATATTGTTAAAGCAGATTTATTAAAATAAACCGGGATCTTACCCGATTTACCGGATTAACAGATTATATAAAGGCTTGCTTCGGCAGGCCTTTTTTGTTGGCCTAAGCCCATTATGCACGGTTAACGAATCTGAAGAACGGAACGATGAGCTAAAAATGCGGCATGGCGTAACGCACGGGTGGCACAGACTCTGAAAAAGCATTGACTTACACAGTGCATTACCAAGCCGCGACTTTTCTTTGGTTACTTTCTTTTGAGAGAAAAGAAAGTAACATCCACTAACGATTCATATACTTCACCCCTGCCTAACGAAGCAAGGCGCCAATGCCTATCGATATGATCACCCTAAACAACAAATAAAAACTCCTGATTCTATTACCGAATTACTAAACCCTTATAGCAATGACACATGCTATGTTCGAATCAAATTTATTTGCAATTTAGTGGTGATATATATTTCCATTTTTACACTTACTATTAAACGCAGATGATGATGGTTTGTAATAATGCACCCGCCGAAACAGAAAAGCTGATTATAAAGCTTTATAAAAGCGCTTTCCCGCTGGTGGCAAAATACGTAAGCAAAATGGGTGGAGGGCTTGATGAAGCGAAAGACATTTTCCAGGATGCACTGGTTATTTACTATGAAAAAGCTGTAGCAGGGAATTTGGAACTGCAAAAGGCCAAAGATAAAGCCTATCTCCTCGGCATTGCGAAACACCTTTGGCTAAAAAAATTCAGAGATGATAAAAATAATTTCCCACTCACAGATGATCTTGATTTAGAAGATGAGCCGGAGATAATAATATCTACTAATAAGGTATTACACTATCTGGAAACCGCGGGCAAAAAGTGTATGGAGATATTAAGCGCCTTCTACTACCACAAGCTGCCCATGAAAGATATTGCCGGGCTATTTGGATATGGAGGCGAACGCTCTGTAACAGTGCAAAAATATAAGTGCCTGGAAAAAGTAAGGGAAACCGTTAAACAAAATGCATTGGCTTATGAGGACTTCGTTGAATAATATAAAAGAGGTAGACGATTACGTGCTTAACCAGTCTGCGCCCGAAGATGCATTGCTTTTTGAGGCTAAATTAATTATCCACCCTGAATTGAAATACACGGTAATGTGGCATAAACAAACCCTAAGCATGGTGAACCTATATGGCCGCAATAACCTGCGGACGATTATAGAAAACGTACACCAGCAATTGTTTACCCAGCCAGAGCATCAAACTTTCCGGCAGAAAATACTGCGCTTGTTTTATAAACGCTAATAACAAAAATTTTATGAAAATGGATAAAAATGAGTTCCGCAAATACGCGGTGAGGCATCGCCATGTCAATTCTTTACACCTCGATAAATTTATCGGTCAGGTAAATACCACTACCCTGCCCATGAGCATGACCCCTCACATTATGGAAGAGCGGCAACTCAATATAACACAAATGGATGTATTCTCAAGGCTAATGATGGACCGCATCATTTTTATGGGAACCGCGATTGATGACCAGATAGCTAACATTATACAGGCGCAATTACTGTTCCTGCAATCGGCAGATGCCAAACGTGATATCCAGATCTATATCAACTCTCCCGGTGGATCGGTTTACGCAGGCTTTGGCATTTATGATACTATGCAGTTTATCGCGCCAGATGTGGCAACCATCTGTACCGGCATGGCAGCATCAATGGCATCGGTAATATTATGCGCCGGCAAACAAGGTAAGCGTGCCGCCTTGCCACACTCAAGGGTAATGCTGCACCAGCCATCAGGCGGCGCACAAGGCCAGGCTTCAGACATTGAGATAGCCGCCAAACAAGTCACCAAAATAAAAAAAGAACTTTACGAGATCATTGCCCAACACAGCGGCCAAAGCTACGAGAAGGTCCACGCAGTATCAGACCGTGACCACTGGATGATAGCCCACGAAGCCAAAGAATTTGGAATGATTGATGAAGTGCTGGGAATAAGTGAATGATAGCTGAGAGTTCAGCAACGAAACAATCTATTCGTATTCAATTAGTTATAGTTTTATCCTTCCACCATTTCATTGCGAGGAGCGTAGAGGATCGTGAAGTAGGGCGACGTGGCAATCTCGTAGCCAATGCCTATTCGCCTAACGTCCTAAGAGATTGCCACGCTATCGCTCGCAATTACCCATTTTTATAAATCTGCAATCCTCAAAACCCACCATGTCATAATTTACAAATTCTAAAAATTCTTTAATTCTACAAATTCTGGTTCAGACAATTATTGTATTTTTAGCTGCCAACTAAACTATAATTAAATGCCTGCTGTTACTTTTTTGCATAGCCTACATGTAAAGCGGGCTATCTTAAATGAATACCTATAATACTAATGAACAGAACTAAAGCTGCCAAACCAATTGACCTGTGGCTAAACCCTAAAACTACTAACTAATGAAAATATCAATATACGACACCTACGACGAAATGTCAAAAGCGGCAGTTGAACTGGTTGCAAAACAACTGGCTACTAAGCCCGATTCTATGTTGTGTTTCCCTTCGGGCGATTCACCAACCGGGATGTTAGAACATTTGGTTGAAGCTGCAAACGATGGCAGAATAGACCTGAGCCAATGCTTTTTTGTTGGCCTTGATGAATGGGTGGGCATGGATGAGAACGATGTGGGTAGCTGCAAGTATTACCTGCATACCAACTTTTTCAGCAAACTGAGTATCGCCCCGGAAAGGATCATTTTGTTCGATGCCAAGTCGGATGATCTGGAAAAGGAATGCGAACGCATTAATAACTTCATTAGCGAAAAAGGCGGACTGGACATTATGATGGTGGGTATAGGTATGAATGGTCACCTGGGCCTTAATGAGCCGGGAACAAGTTTTGATCTTTATGCACACCGCACAGCTCTTGACCCTGTAACCGTACAGGTAGGTCAAAAATATTTTCAGCAGGAAACAAAACTGACTGAAGGGATCACACTTGGCCTAAAGCACTTGTCAGAAGCCAAAATACCTGTATTAATAGCATCAGGCACTAAAAAAGCCACCATAATTGCCGAAGGTTTACAAGGAAGCGTTACTACCGAGATACCTGCTTCCATTCTGCAAACCATCCCTAACGCAATTATATTGTTAGATAAAGAAGCCGCATCAGCACTGGAACACGCTTCCTGATAATGAAAGAAAAGCTTAAACAAATTCAGGATCAGCTGCAAAACGCCCCGGCCCTGCTGGCTTCCAAAAAGGTAGCCGCGGGCTTTGATGGTTTTATAGATTCCATTGTGCGGGTTATCAACTTTAAAACGGAGGTGAGCGGCCCAGTATTTTTTAATACGATAAAAGAATTTGGCAATTACATAGCAGGCAAAAGCGGTTCGGGCTTTAGTTTAGAGAGCGAAGAACTGGTACAGAAACTGGGCGGTAACATGCCTATAATGGCTAATGCCATGGCACAGATGGGCACAAACGTTAACTGTGTAGGCGCATTCGGAATACCTTCGATAGCGCCGGTATTTTCGCAAATGCATCCCAATTGCAAATTGTATACTTATACCAATCCGGGTTTTACTACGGCTATGGAATTTAATGATGGCAAGATCATGCTGGCCCAAATGACCGATCTTAACCATTCTGATTGGAATACCATTAAAAGCACCATAGGCCTTGAAAAATTAAGGAAGATCTTTGGCGATGCCGATCTGGTTTGCCTGGTTAACTGGAGCGAGTTGGATCACTCCAACAAAATTTGGGAAGGTTTACTGGAAGATATTTTTGCAGGTAGCAACTCAACCCAAAAACAATTCTTTTTTGACCTTTCTGATTGCTCCAAGCGCAAACCGGAAGCCATTACATCAGCTATAAAACTGATAGAACAATTTGGCAAATACGGCAAGGTAACTTTAAGCCTTAATCGCAACGAAGCTAATATTCTTTATCAAACATTTATTGACAGCAACCCTCATACCGATTTGCAAGCCGCTGGTAACAAATTTTTTACGGAGCTTAATATTGATACATTGATAGTGCATAGTTCAAAACTTTCGGTCTCATGGGATGTAAATGGAACTTATATGAGCGAGCCGGTCTTTATAGCAAATCCTAAGTTTTCTACAGGTGCAGGCGATAATTTCAATGCCGGATACTGCATGGCAACCTTAATCGGTTTAAATGCTGAGCTTTCACTTATTATGGCAAACTGTGTGGCAAACTGCTACATTACCATGGGTGATAGTCCGGATATTACGGCACTTAATACTTACATTTCTGAATTAATAAATAATATTGCTTAGCCAGGTGTTCGGTGAGGACACCGAACACGGGCTGGACATGGACCACTCCCCACCCTGGCTGGTAAATTATATCAGGTGTTCGGTGTCTTCACCGAACACAAACCGTCCCCCGCTGGCTGGTGTCCTCACCGGCCATTTACATCCTTAGCACTTACTTTTCTAAATTATTAATTGCATCTTTATAACACCAATTAGTAAATTTTCATGTCAACAAATTCTCCAGATAACAATTCGGGCAATGTTGCCGAACGTACTTTCGATGCAATAGTAATTGGCTCGGGCATTAGCGGCGGCTGGGCTGCCAAAGAGCTTTGCGAACAAGGATTAAAAACACTTGTGCTTGAGCGTGGCCGCGATGTTAAACACTTAAAAGATTACCCAACGGCCACTACTCCCCCTTGGGGCTTTAAATACCGTGGCCGCATGAGCGAGGCATTTTACAAAGAGAACCCGCTCATTACCAAAGCTGCTGGTTTTGGCGATGATTGCGACCACTTTTTTATAAAAGATGCAGATCATCCATACGTGCAGGAAAAACCCTTCGACTGGATACGTGGCTATCAGGTTGGTGGTAAATCATTAACATGGGGCCGTGCCACACAACGCTGGAGCGAGTTTGAATTTACCGCACCAGAGCGTTTTGGTTATGGTATTGGCTGGCCCATTGGTTATGCTGATGTTGCACCCTGGTATTCGCACGTAGAGAAATTCATAGGCATCTGTGGCAGCAAAGATGGTTTAGAAGCCATGCCCGATGGCGAGTTTCAGCCGCCTTTTGAAATGAACGTACCACTGCAACATATTAGGCAATCATTAAAAGATAACTATACCGACCGCCACTTGGTGCACGCGCGTTGGGCTCACCTCACCGAACCACAGCAAATTCATTTAGATCAGGGCCGTGGCAGATGCCAGGCACGTAATATGTGTATGCGAGGCTGCCCGTTTGGGGGGTATTTTAGCTCGGTAAGTTCAACCCTGCCATGGGCAGAGAAAACCGGCAACTTAACCATCAGGCCACATTCGGTGGTTCATTCAGTTATTTACGATGAAAAGTTGGGCAAGGCAACCGGTGTAAGGGTAATTGATGCTAATACAAAAGAAACTATAGACTACTTTGCAAAGGTTATATTCATGAATGCTTCTGCATTGAATACCAACCTAATATTGCTTAATTCTACCTCTAAGCGTTTCCCTAATGGTTTGGGTAATGATAGTGGGTTGCTGGGTAAATACATTGCGTTCCATAATTACCGGGCATCGGTTTCGGGTACTATGGATGGCTTTCTGGATAAATATTATTACGGCCGTAACCCTACCGATTTGATATTGGTAAATTACCGCAATCTGCATAAAAAAGAGACAGATTACTTTGGCGGCTACACTACATTTATGAACGCTTATCGCGATCAGCACCCTAATGAAACCGGCGAAGGACAAGTTGGTGCTGAATATAAAGACAGCCTGTCTGAACCGGGCGGCTGGCATGTATTCGCCTATTTGCAGGGCGAAACTGTACCTGTAGAAACAAACCATGTACGACTTAGCGAAACCGAGAAAGACCAGTGGGAAATTCCGTTGTTGGTAACATCAGTTGAGTATCATGAAAATGATGAACGAATGGTCGAAGATTTTTTAAACCAAACCGCAGAAATGCTGGAGAAAGCAAGCGTAAAAAACATCAAAAAATACAACAACAAACAAGCCCCCGGATTGGATATTCATGAAATGGGCGGCGTACGTATGGGTAAAGACCCAAAAACGTCACTGCTTAACAAATGGAACCAGTTGCACGCCTGCAAAAACGTTTTTGTAACCGATGGTGCCTGTATGACCAGTACCGGTAATCAAAGCCCGTCTATTTTGTATATGGCTTTAACGGCTCGTGCTGCAACCTACGCAGTTAACGAAATAAAAAAAGGAAACCTATAAACCAATATAATGAAGAACCTAACATTTATACTCCTTGCCACAGTAGCAATAAGCAGCTGCAACTCATCAGGCAAAAGCACAAGTACCATGATAGATTCAAGCAATGTAGCAAAAGACAGTGCTACAAGCAAGTTTGTACCGCTGCTAAAAGATTCTGCCATGAGCAACTGGCACGTATATGGCAACGGAAAAGTTGGCGCAGCCTGGAAATTGAAAGACGGCGTATTGCATTTGGATGCCTCTAAAAAAGCCGACTGGCAAACCTTGGGTGGCGGCGATATTGTCACTAATGACGAGTATGACAACTTTCACCTGAAGGTGGAGTGGAAAATATCAAGAGCGGGCAACAGCGGCATTATGTTTTATGTACATGAGGATACAACCAAATACAAATATGCCTGGAATACCGGCCCCGAAACACAGATAGCCGACAATAAGGAAAATGAAGACGGTAAATTGATAAAACACCGCGCGGGCGATCTGTACGATTTAATGTCGATATCAAAACAAGTAGTAAAACCAGCCGGCGAATGGAATAAAACCGAAGTAATTGCCAACCACGGCAAACTGGATATTTTGGTTAATGACCAAAAAGTTTTATCAACCACTCTATGGAATGATAACTGGAACAAACTTATTGCGGGCAGTAAATTCAAAGAGTGGCCGGATTTCGGCACGTTCAAAAAAGGCCGCATAGCACTGCAAGATCATGGTGCTGATGTATGGTTCAGGAATGTGGAGATAAAGAAACTGTAAATTAATGTTGCAATTAACCACAAAGGGCACAAAAAATATTTACTCAGATAATTTTTTCTGTGTTCTTTGTGGATTTTTCTCTTTCTGTTCTCTGTGGTTATAAAATCCGCACTCATTTTTCGATATTAGCCCACAATGAAAATACATCTGCGTGCTTTTAACATACTATTAGGTATGTTTTTATTTTTATCAGCGAATTTGCTTGCAGCCCCACTCGCTAAACCTGTTAATCTTCGTACAGAATATTTAGAAAATCCTCTCGGGTTAGACAATATGCATCCACGTTTAACATGGATGATAGATGATAACAGGCAGGGCGCCAAACAAACTGCTTACCAAATTTTTGTAGGTACAGATTCTGCAGAAGTTAGCCAGGGTAAAGGCAATACCTGGGCAACCGCTAAGGTAATATCTTCAAACATACTGGCTACCTACCAGGGTAAAGAGTTACAACCATTTACCAAATACTATTGGCAGGTTAATGTTTGGGATATGCACGGCGTAAAATCTTCTTCATCTGCCGTAAGCAGCTTTGAAATGGGCATGCTAAAAATGACTAACTGGAAAGGCTCCTGGATAAGCGACGAGCAGGGTGTAAATGTAAAGCCTGCCCCGTATTTCCGTACCACATTCAGCACAGGTAAAAAAGTAAAATCCGCAAGGGCATATATTGCTGTAGCGGGTTTGTATGAACTTTACATCAATGGCCAAAAGATAGGCAATCACCGGCTTGATCCTATGTACACCCGGTTTGACAGGCGAACTTTATACGTTACCTATGATGTTACAGCACAAATAGCAGCCGGTAAAAATGCTATAGGCGTATTACTGGGCAATGGCTGGTATAATCACCAGTCTACCGCTGTATGGGATTTTGATAAGGCATCATGGCGTAACCGCCCAACATTTTGTTTGGACCTGCGCATTACTTATGATGATGGCACTTTTGAAACTGTAAGCTCCAGCGAGCGCTGGAAAACAAATTTTAGTCCGGTAATTTTAAACAGTATTTATACCGCCGAACATTATGATGCCCGCCTGGACCAACCCGGATGGAACACTATAAACTTTGACGATACTCAATGGAAACCGGCATTTAACCGCCCTGCACCATCACAAAACATTACTGCGCAAGCGTTGCATCCTATTCGTAATGTAGAAGAGATACCGTCAAAATCTGTCATCAAAATAGATGATGATTCTTATATTTTTGATCTGGGCAGAAATATATCCGGCGTTAGCAAAATTAAAGTAACAGGCAAAGCCGGAACTGTTATCCGCCTTAAACATGGCGAAAGACTATATAAGAACGGGCGTATTGACTTGGCAAACATCGACCTGCATTACCGCCCAACAGATGATAAGGACCCTTTTCAGGTAGATATTTTTATTTTAAGTGGTAAGGGCGAAGAAACTTTTATGCCCAAGTTCAGTTACAAAGGATTCCAATATGTAGAGGTAACCAGCAGTGAGCCTGTTGAACTGACCAAAGAGAGCCTTACCGGCTATTTTATGCACAGCGATGTACCACCAGTTGGGTATATCAACACATCAAACCCTATCATCAATAAAATATGGGCAGCTACCAATAACTCTTACCTGAGCAATCTTTTTGGTTACCCTACAGATTGCCCACAACGCGAAAAGAACGGTTGGACGGGCGATGCCCATATTGCTGTAGAAACCGGCTTATACAGCTTTGATGGCATAACCGTTTATGAAAAATGGCTGGCCGATCATCGCGATGAGCAGCAGCCAAATGGAGTGTTGCCATCCATCATTCCAACTGCTGGCTGGGGTTACGAATGGGGCAACGGGCCCGACTGGACCAGCACCATCGCCATTATCCCATGGGATATTTATCTGTTTTATGGCGATACTAAAATACTGGCTGATAACTATGAGAACATTAAACGCTACATAAACCACATTAACGATATTTACCCTACCGGTTTAACCACATGGGGTCTGGGCGATTGGGTGCCGGTAAAATCAGTTTCGCCTGTAGAAATGACCTCTACAGCTTACTACTTTGCTGATGTTACCATTGCCTCAAAAATTGCCAAAATATTAGGCAATAAAGATGATCACTTAAAATATACTGCACTGGCAACCAAAATCAAAAATGCTTTTAATGCTAAATACCTAAACGAGCAAACAGGCAGCTATAACAAAGGCCTGCAAACGGAATTGAGCGTACCGCTTTATTGGGGCTTGGTGCCTGACAATTTCAAGGGTAAAGTTGCTGCACATTTGGCCAAACGTGTTGAGGCTGATAATTTTCATTTGGATGTAGGAGTTTTAGGCGGCAGGGCAATTTTAAGCGCGTTAAGCGACAATGGTTATGCTGATGTAGCCTATAAGATTGCATCGCAGGAAACCTACCCATCATGGGGTTGGTGGATGGTTAACGGTGCCACTACGCTTTATGAAAACTGGAAGATAGATGCTAAACGGGATATTTCTTTAAACCATATTATGTTTGGCGATATTGGCGCCTGGCTATACCGGGGCATTGGTGGTATTAAGCCGGATGAGCTGCACGGCGGCTTTAAGAATGTATTGCTGCAACCTAACTTTGTAG
>JAQBNZ010000256.1 GCA_028288285.1 Mucilaginibacter sp. | reverse complement strand
GACTTGCTCGGGCAAAAGGTGCTGATCGTCGACGACAACGGCGACGCCGCCGATTCGCTCGCCTTGCTCGTCGCTATGTTCGGCGCGACGGTCAAGGTGGCCTATGGCGGTGCGGATGCCTTGCGGCTCGTCGAGGAATTGCGGCCCGACATCGGCATCCTCGACCTGGGCATGCCGGGCATGGACGGCTACGAGCTCGCGCGCACGCTGCGCGGCAGTCCTGAAACCGCGGGGATGTTCCTGGTCGCGCTCACGGGTTGGGGCCAGGATTCGGATCGCGTGAAAGTCAGCGCCGCCGGTTTCGACCGGCACCTGTTGAAGCCGGTGGACATCCAGGACCTCGCTGCAGCGCTGGCACAGGCGCATCCGGCAAGCGAGGAGACCAAGAGAACCTGAAGATCGGGGAGGGAGACATCTTGGAAGCGGCCCCATCGTGTGACGTCGAAGACCAAGATCGCAGTAAAGGGGCAGTTCTCGTGCGCCACGTCTGACAGCAGGCGCTGCATGCCCGCTCGCCCGCTGAGGCTCAAGCCACTGCGTGCTTCATCGATGTACGTTGCCCGAATGCCGCGACGCCAGGTCGAAAGCCCGCTCTGCTGCATCCGAACTCGCGAGCTCCTCGAAACGCCTGACCAGATGCGCGGAGGCAGAAGACTTCTCCGACGAGTGCGATTCGGAGTTTCGGCGCGCGAAGAGGGACCACGACGACTATGAGCGCGCCGTGTCAGACGTGGGCAGTGCTTGCGGGTAGCGACAGGCCGGCAGCCAGTCGCATCCGGGGAGTGACGTTCAGCCGGCCGCGACTGAGTGCCGACCGTCGCGATGGTGCGATCAGGCTCGCGAAGATCCTTCAGAAGGTCGTTTCCGGTGAGCGCGTGGGCACGGGTCACGATCAGCGAGCCGGCCGCGAGAGCCGCCAAAGCCGTCTTCGTCATCAACATCCCTCCCGTGGCTCAGTGTGCCGCACGGCGCAGATCACACGTTGATCGTGGCGGACTGGCGCCGGCGCCTACCGGGGTTGCCCACGCCACCTCTGGCAATTTATGGCAACGAAGCATTGGTGCGATCCCGCCCACGTCTCGCGCGCAGCAGCGTGCACGCCGCATAGCCGCGCAGCCCCGGCGCAGAATCTCGGGCGCTGTGGAAGACGAACTTGTTCAGCTCGAGCAACGCATAGTGGACGTGGAGCTGCGGGTGACAGAACTGCTTCGAAGTATTGAGGAGCGTCACAGTGGCGGAAGGGCGACGCAGCCGCTGGAGGTGAGGCTGCGAACGGCACAAGCGCTGCGCGATGTTCTATACAACTGCCGCGCTCTGCTGTTGACACGCCAGCGCGACAAGCCGGGGACGCTTTGAAGCATGCGTGCTCCCCTCGCGCGAGGCCGCCGGCACCTCGGATCGCACGATCCGTCATGCCCGTTCCTGCCGCGCTGTGTCGATCAGGATCGCCCGCGCCGGCATCGGCGTGCACGGGAACTGACGCGGTTGCACCCCGACGGCCAGGGAAGGAGGGAGCGGAATCCTGCGCCTCTCCGGCTACATGGTGGCTACACGAGCTGATCGAATCCACGGAGCCTATAAGCGGCCGCTACGTGTTTGATAGCAGAAGAAGGCGAAGGGGAGAGGGCTGGGAAAGTGGTGGGTCCTGACAGATTCGAACTGTCGACCTACGGATTAAGAGTCCGCTGCTCTACCAACTGAGCTAAGAACCCACTGTCCGGAGCGAGCTTCGAAGTTCGAAGCTGCGATGGGGACGAAGTATAGCACCGCGGCCGGGCAGGCCTCTTCGGCCGCTGCGGGATCGACGGTGCGGCGTGTGCCCCCGCGGCCGTGCGCAAAAGCGCGGCATGAACACCACAATGCACGCTGGCCCGCCCGGCCCGATCCATCAGTGCGCTCAACTCGTCGATTGCGTAGAGGGCCTACACGACGTCGGATGGCGCCGAGCGATATGCGCTGGATGCGTGCCGGCTGCACACCGACTGCACTCGCCGATCGGGATCAGGGCTGCGGCATGTCCAGCCCCAGGCCTTCCACCGTGCGGCGCGAATGCTCGATCAGATAGTCCATGAAGGCCCGGGTGCGCGCAGGCATGTACTTGCGGCTCGGGAGCGCCGCAATCAGCGTGACGACACGATCGGCAACGTCAAGACGATCCCGCCCGGTGACGTGCAGCGCATGAGTGCCGGCCGCGGGGTGATGCACAGCGAGTTCAACCACGCGAAGGACCAGACGACGCACTTCCTGCAGATCTGGATCCAGCCGAACGTGCGCGGGATCGAGCCGAGCTATGAGCAAAAGCGCTTCGCCGACACGGAGAAGCGGGGCAAGCTGCGGCTGGTCGCTTCGCCGGATGGCGCCGAGGGGTCGGTCCTGATCCACGCCGATGCACGCATGTATGCCGGCCTGTTCGACGCGACCGAGAAGGCGACGCTGCCGGCGGCAGCGGGACGCAAGTACTACGTCCACGTGGTTCGCGGCGACCTCACGGTCAACGGCAAGCCGCTGCACGCGGGCGACGCGGCCAAGATCGAAGGCGAGTCGGAAGTCGCCTTGAGCGACGGCAAGAACGCGGAAGTGCTGGTGTTCGAACTCAACGCGTGATCCGGTGACGGCCGGCGGCGCGGCGCGCCGCGGGCTTCACCGGGGTTTGCGCTCGATCCTGCGGCGATGCTCCGCCAGTGCAGCCACCGGTCCCGCGGCTTTGGCCGGCCAGGCCTGCAATGCCTGCTTGACGGCCGCGTGCGCCATCGTGACCGCGGGTTCATCGCGCAGGTGCTGCCGGTAATGCTGGCCGAATGAAGTGGCGGGTGCGCCGTCCGCAGGTGGGGTGAGCAGGCTGTCGACCGCGGCCCGGATGGCGGCGCGCAGGTCCTGGTCGTGCACGGCTGCGGCCTGCTCCTGGAAGTCGTCGATGTCGGCCATCAGCTCGGACAGGCTGCGCAGCCACGCGAATGCGGGATCCTGGGTCAGCAGCATCAGCAGCTCTCCCGGTGGCAGCTCCTCGACCAGCCCGTGTTCGCGCGTGTAGTCGGCCCGTGCCCGTTGCAACAGCGCGTGGTGCAGTTGCCGCAGCGCGCGCGCCAGCGTGGTCCAGTCGTTCATGGAAGCTCCGTTTTCCGGCCCGCGCAGGCAGCACGAGGTCTGCGATTTCTTATTCTGCTTGCGCGAACAACAGAAATGTATCGGCGACAACCCAGCCCGCTTTGGGATACTCTGCACAGGCGTCTGGAACGGCGCGAACGAGGAAGTGCGATGGAAGAAGTAGTGTCGATGGCTGATCTGGACGACGGCGGCCGGCGTGCCGTGAACAAGGCAGCAGCCCTGGCGGCTGAGCAGCTGAGGTATGCGCAGGCCGTTGCGCGCAATGCGACCCCGGCGGGGCAAAACCCCGACCCCGGCCTGGTTGC
>JAQBNZ010000233.1 GCA_028288285.1 Mucilaginibacter sp. | reverse complement strand
CAGAATTGATCCCCGTAGCTTCCGCAAAAAGTATTGGTAAAGAAATTACTTATAAGGGTAAGCAGTATAAGGTGGTTTCTGTTGAGGATGCGATTAAACAAAAGCCTGATGTTGCCCTGTTCTCTGCGGGCGGCAGTGCTTCTTTAGAGCAGGCTCCTTTATTCGCAGAGGCTGGTACAACAGTAATTGATAATTCATCGGCCTGGCGTATGGATCCTACCAAAAAACTGATAGTGCCCGAAGTGAATGCCAATGTGCTTACTGCTGATGATAAGATCATTGCTAACCCAAATTGCTCAACCATACAAATGGTAGTGGCCTTAAAGCCGCTGCACGATAAATATAAAATTAAACGTGTAGTAGTATCTACCTATCAATCGGTAACAGGTACCGGCGTAAAAGCGGTAGACCAATTATTTAACGAGCGTAAAGGTATTGACGGACCAAAAGCATATCCCTACACTATTGACTTAAACGTTTTACCTCATATTGATGTGTTTACTGATAACGGTTACACCAAAGAGGAAATGAAAATGGTTAAGGAAACAAACAAGATAATGGGCGATGACAGCATCCGTGTTACGGCAACTACTGTACGTATCCCGGTGATGGGCGGCCATTCGGAATCTGTAAACATTGAGTTTTTGAATGATTTTGATGTTGCCGAAGTAAGGGAGCTGTTAGCTAACTCACCGGGCATTATTGTGGTTGATGATGTAGCAAATTTAAAATACCCAATGCCGCTTGATGCGCATGATAAAGATGAAGTATTTGTAGGCCGCATACGCCGCGATGAAAGTCAGGACAAAACCCTTAACTGCTGGATAGTGGCCGATAACTTGCGTAAAGGTGCAGCAACAAATGCGGTACAGATAGCAGAATATTTGGTAGCTAACCATTTAATTGGGCAGAGTGTAGAAGCTTAAGTTTATATTTATAAGTAAAAAGCTGCTTTAAACAAGGCAGCTTTTTTTTATTAAATGATAAATTTCTTACCTTACCTTTATTACCTAAGATCCTAAGCCTTATGACTTTACTTGAACAGATAAAACAAAAAAGCGATCATGCGAAATTAGTTTCGAAATTGTCTACCAGGACAATTGAATTGGAAGATGTTGTGGAGGAAAGAACGGAATTATTAATACAAATCCCTTTTGAAAGAGAATTTAAAATTCTCTTAGTTGATCCCCAAAATGATAGTTTAGAAAAAATTTTAAACTCAAATTTCGAAAAGTATAAGTTGCTTAAAGGATATGAAGCTATTTATTCATTGGAACTTGGAGTAATAGAATGTGAGATACAATCTGATGACGTTTTAATTGGGGTAGACTTTTTAATTAAAAGATTGTATAATTTCTTTAATAATAAAGACAACAAAGATGATTGGGAATCTACAGAAACAGAGGATGAGACTGAAACTTATAGGATTGAATTTCCAAGCCCTGATGTACACGTAAAAATCACTATTGGTGAATCTTCTGATACTTTTTCTTTTTTATCTGGTAATAAACGAGAATCTTTAATGTTTAGAAAACAATTGCGAAAATTTCAAACTATAAGGCTTGAAGGCTTAAAATTTGAAAATCATAATCAGGCAAAAGAATTATTGTCAACTATAGGTAATTCCGTTTTTTTTCAAATTGACTTGATAACTAACATTCCAGTACATTTAGCTTTTGATAGAGATATACAAAGAAAGATCAGGTTTAGAAGAAAAGTTGCAAGAGAAGGTTTAACTTTTACAGCACCAAAGTTTCAATATGACTTTGAGGCCATTTCACTTTACTGGTATGCAAGAACTTCTGTGAATATGCCTTTACTTCAGTTTTTAGCTTTTTATCAAGTTCTCGAATTCTATTTCCCTTTATATTCATCAAAAGATGCACAAGAAAAGGTTAAGACCTTACTAAAGGATCCTACGTTTGATAGAAACAGTGATAAAAATATTGCAAGAATATTAGAGATAGTTAAAGTATATGGTAAGGGCAAATCATTTGGTGATGAAAGAAGCCGGATAAGAGCTACAATTTTAGCTTGCGTTGATCAGGAGGATTTAAATGATTTTTTTAATGAAAATACTGCCAGAAAAGATTTTTTTGATGAACAAAAAAAGAGTAAATCGCTAATTCTTCAAAAAATTTCATTTACCAGAAAAGATCATGACATAAGATTAGATGTGGCAAATCGAATTTATGATTTAAGATGCAGAGTTGTTCATACAAAAGACGATGCAGATATGGAGTTGCTTTTGCCATATTCAACTGATTTAGCTTATATTAAATATGATATAGACTTGATTGAGTTCTTAGCAAGAAAGGTTCTTATTGCCAGTGGTAAACCCCTCAATATTAAACTTTAATAATATTACTATATATATGATCTCTTTCGCTCACCGTGTTTTATGGTAGAAAATAACCTACTACCAACCAGGTGTTCTTATACGACACTTTTTTCTTCTTCGTCCCATCAGGACGATTCGTTGGTAGAAAAATGACCGGATGCCTGCGCATTCCTTAAGAACGCTTGGTGATACTACCAACCAGGTGTCCTTATACGACACTTTTTTCTTCTTAATCTCATCGGGATGATTCGTTGGTAGAAAAATGACCGGATGCATGCGCGTTCCTTAGTAACGCTTGGTGATACTACCAACCATTATCTAAATCCGATTTATGGATAAATTTAAACCTAAAACAGAAGGCTTTCGCTCATCATGTTTTTATGCAAGTAGCCGATAACCTGCGTAAGGCGCGGCAACCAACGCTGTGCAGATAGCAGAATATTTGGTGATTAACCATTTAATTGGGCAGACTATAGAAGCGTAGCTAACAAAATTTTGACAGCCCTGCAATTTTGTTGCGGGGCTTCTTTGTGAAATATATTTCTTAAATTTGGGTATGACCGAAATTTTTTTCTTAGTTGAGGAAGCCCTGGAAGGTGGGTATGTTGCAAAAGCTATCGGTGAATCAATATTTACCGAAGCTGATAGCATGGATGAATTGAAAAACAACATTAGAGAAGCTGTACAATGTCATTTTGACAATGAAAATATTCCCAAAATCATTCGTCTACATTTGGTAAAAGAAGAAATTATCACTGTTTAGCCTCCTCAATTCTCTATGTCTCCGAAATTACCGCGCGATATATCCGGCCAGCAATTAGTAAAGCTTTTATCAAAATATGGGTACGAAGTTACAAGGCAAAAAGGAAGCCATATAAGAGTATCTAAACCGTTTGTTAACGGAGATCATCATCTTACTATTCCTAATCATAGTCCGCTAAAATTAGGAACCTTTAATTCTATCCTTAGTGAAGCTTCCGAAAAGCTAAAAGTTAGCAAGGATGAATTATTAAACAATCTTTAACTATGATCTCTTTCGCTCACCGTGTTTTTATGGAAGTTGCCGCTAATCTGAGTTTTTCAAAGGCGGCACAGGTGTTGTTTGTAACGCAGCCTGCCATTAGCAAGCATGTAAAAGCCTTAGAAGATCAATACAAAGTGGCTTTATTTGAACGCAAGGGTAATAGTATTTTACTCACCGAGGCAGGCATCAAACTCAACGAGTATCTTTTGCAGGCAACCGAAATTGAGCGGAAGATAGATTACGACCTATCTATTTTAAGCAATGCCTCAAACGCAGCGGGGCATTTGCGCCTGGGCGCCAGTACTACCATTGCCCTTTATATTTTACCATCCATCCTATCAGGTTTTCAACGGGAGTACGCCAGTGTTGGCGTGCAGCTGGTTAACCGCAACTCCGAATATATTTTAAATGCCCTGCTAAACCACGAGGTTGACCTGGGTATTATTGAAGCAGACAGCAAACTAACCACCGTAAGCTACAAGCCCTTTATGAGCGACGAAGTGATACCGGTATGCTCGGCTAAAAGTCCCTTGTCCGGTAAGTCATTAACCCTAAAACAGTTTGTTAAAACCCCATTGGCTTTACGCGAGCGTGGTTCAGGAACATTAACTGCGCTATTAAAAGCATTATCCTCATTAAATATAAAGCCGGCAGATCTATCGGTTAAAATACGCTTAGGCGGTACCGAAGCTTTAAAAAACTTTTTACTTGCCGATCAATGCCTGGGCTTTATGCCTAAACCGTCTATTGTGCGCGAACTGGCCGAAGGTGATTTAGTAGAAGTACCCATTGAGGGCTTAAAGATAACCCGCGATTTCTTTTTTATCCGAAGGAAAGGAACTGAAGATTACGGGCTTACCGGCGACTTTGTGAATTATGCTTTACAGCGCCTGCCACCGGGCCAATAAACGGCATCACATCAATTTCAATTTCTTAAAACCTTAATTATAGCTGGCTGTAGTTTATATACTAAAAGTATATTGTTATGGCTAATTTAAGTAATAAAAAGGTAGCAATGCTAACCGAAGAAGGATTTGAACAGGTTGAATTGACCAGTCCTAAAGAAGCATTAGAAGCTTCAGGTGCAACCGTACATGTAATATCGCCTAAAAGCGGGAAAATAAAAGCATGGAACGAAACCGACTGGGGTATTGAAATTGATGTAGATAAACAGCTAAGTGATGTTAGTCCGGATGATTACGATGCACTGGTATTACCGGGCGGTGTGCTCAATCCCGATAAACTTCGCCAGAATAAAGATGCGGTTGCATTTGTATCTGCTTTTTTAGATGAAGGCAAACCGGTAGCCGCTATTTGCCATGGCCCGCAAATATTAATTGAAACAGGCATGATAAGCGGCCGTACCTTAACATCCTATCCATCATTACAAACCGATTTAAAAAATGCAGGTGCAAACTGGGTAGATGAAGAAGTAGTAGTTGATAAAGGCTTGGTTACCAGCCGCACTCCTAATGACCTGGACGCGTTTAACCGCAAAACCATTGAAGAGATTAGTGAGGGTGTACATGCGTAGCATAGCCTTAAATTACACCTAACCATGCTTGCATCATGACAATTAAGTCATAAAATGAATAAGAATTAGGTGCGTTAAGTAAAAAGCGGGAAACACATTCCTGCTTTTTATTTTTTGAGATATATCTTTACAGGTGTCTCCGTTTGGCAGCAAGAGGTTACACCGTTGAAGTATTTTTAATAATAATTTCCACCATGTCATTGCGAGGAACGCAGCGACGTGGACAACCGACCGCAGGGAACTCATTAATACCTTAACATAACATTATTACATTAATAATATCGTAGTCAATACATTACCGCTTAGTAAGCGACGAGATTGCCACAGCCCACCACTACACAATCCCTCTCTTGGCCTCGCAATGACATATTTATTAATGGAGTAGATTTGATTAAATATAACCCATGCCATTACAATGACATAACTTTACAACTTTCATTTAAGAAGTTATCTTTACCTCGTGTCGCAACAAAAAGCTTTAATTATTGGTGCAGGTATTGCCGGTATCGCAACTGCTATCCGTTTGGCTCTGAAAGGCTACGCGGTTGAGGTTTTTGAGGCTAACAATTACCCTGGTGGTAAACTTTCTGAGATTGAGCTGAAAGGCTACCGCTTTGATGCCGGGCCAAGCCTACTCACTATGCCCCACTATATTGATGAGCTTTTTACATTGGTAGGCAAAAACCCGGCAGATTACTTTAAATACCAACAGCTGGATGTGGTTTGCAAATACTTTTATGCCGATGGCACTAAACTAACCGCCTACGCCGATACCAAAAAGTTTGCCCAAGAAATAGCCACACAAACCGGAGAACCGGCCGCGTCAGTTGTAAACTACCTGGCAAACAGCAGGGATATTTACACTATTACCAATCATGTTTTTTTAGAGCGATCATTGCACCGACTGAAAACTTATATGCGGTGGGATACCATTCGTTCAATATTCAGGTTTCGGCAGATAGACCCTTTCCGCACTATGCACAGCGCCAACAGCAAAAGCTTTAATGATAAGCGGATAGTACAATTTTTTGACCGCTATGCCACCTATAATGGCTCAAACCCTTACCAGGCGCCCGCAACTTTAAACGTGATACCACATCTGGAGCATCATTTTGGCGCTTATTTTCCGGAGGGTGGCATGTACGCGATTACGCAATCACTTGTAAAGCTTGCCGAAGAATTGGGTGTAAAATTCCGCTATAATTCCAAAGTAGATGAAATAGCAATTGAGGGTATATGGACGAAAGGAATAAAGATAAAAGATGAACTTATAGAAGCTGATATTGTAATTTCCAATATGGATATATGGTTCACTTACAAACGCTTACTGGCTAAATATCCAAAATTACATCCGCAGAAAATTTTGAACCAGGAACGCAGCAGTTCGGCATTAATATTTTACTGGGGAGTGGAAAAGAGCTTTCCGCAGCTTCATCTGCATAACATATTTTTTAGTGCCAATTATAAAGCTGAGTTCGACCACATTTGGAAACAGCAGGATATTTACCATGACCCAACCGTCTATATTAATATCAGCTCCAAATATAAACAGGATGATGCCCCTGCCGGTGGCGAAAACTGGTTTGTGATGATTAACGTACCGGCCAATAATGGGCAGGATTGGGATAAACTAATTGTCGCTGCCCGCAAAAACATTCAGCAAAAACTTTCGGGGATATTAGGTGAGGATATTACCCCACTCATAGCTTGCGAAAGCATCCTTGATCCAAGGAGTATTGAAACTAAAACCTCATCGTATAAAGGATCTATTTATGGTACCAGTTCCAACAATCAGTTCGCCGCCTTTTTGAGGCATGCCAACAGATCATCAAAAGTTGACGGATTGTATTTTTGTGGCGGCAGTGTGCACCCGGGTGGTGGGATACCGTTGTGTTTATTGTCGGCAAAAATAACAAGTGACTTGATATAACACACGTCATTGAGGAACGAAACAATGACATGTGATGAGGTTTTAGCCCTCCCTAACCATCTTCTCCAGCGCGTCAATCCATTTTGGTGATTCATTTAAACTCTCCACTAATTGGACATGTTCGCCACCGAGGGCTTTAAATTCATCGCCATATTCGGTGGTTACCTCGTAAACGGTTTCCAGGCAGTCGGCCACAAAAGCCGGGCAAAATACCAGCAGTCGTTTCTTGCCTTCTTTGGCCATTTGAGCTATTATTTCGC
>JAQBNZ010000231.1 GCA_028288285.1 Mucilaginibacter sp. | reverse complement strand
GTTTAATAGTATTACTGATAGCCCTGTTTTATGATGCCGATCTTAAATTGGGTGCGGTGTTATTTTTAGCCATGACGGGTAATTTGATCGTGGCCGGTTTAACGGGTGCATCTATCCCACTGATATTAAAAAGGGTAGGTGTTGACCCGGCAGTGGCATCATCCATTATCATAACCACCTTTACAGATTGCATAGGCTTTTTATTGCCGCTTTGGCTTGCATCAAGCTTTTTATTATAAATTTGATATTTTAGAATTAGTTTCTCGCAAAGACGCTAAGACGCAAAGAATATGGATGAGAATGAACTTTCTAAAATAATTGTAAATACAGCGTTTGAGATTCATTCTAAACTTGGGCCTGGCCTTTTAGAGTCTGTTTATGAGGAAATAATGTATTTTGAATTATTAAGTAAAGATCTTAAAGTTGAAAAGCAAAAAGGTATTGCGGTATCATGGAAAGAGATTAAAATGGATATTGGTTTTCGGGCCGATTTGATAGTAGAAAATAAGGTTGTTGTCGAACTAAAATCAGTTGCCGAGGTAGCACCTGTACATTCAAAACAGGTTTTAACCTATCTGAAATTATCAGGCTGCAAACTGGGGCTTTTAATTAATTTTAATGAACCGTTAATTAAAACCGGTATAACAAGAATAGTAAATAATCTTTAATGCTTAGCGTCTTTGCGCGAAAACTGAATTGAAATAAAGAATAGTAAATAATCTTTAATGCTTTGCGTCTTAGCGTCTTTGCGCGAAAACCGAATAGAAATAATGGAAATGTAAATAATCTTTGAATCTTTGCATCTTAGCGTGTTTACGCAAGGTTAACAAAAACTAATTAGTAGATATAAAACTTAAACTAATGACAGAAGTAAGATACGACTGGACCCACGAACAAATAGCAGAAATATACCATTCACCATTGCTTGACCTGGTTTATAGGGCGGCCAGCATCCATCGTGAAAATAAAGATTATTCAGAAGTACAGATCAGTTCATTGATCTCGATAAAAACAGGCGGTTGCCCTGAGGATTGCGCTTATTGTCCGCAGGCGGCACGTTATAACACCGGGGTTGATGTGCATGCCATTATGCCTAAAGAAGAAGTTGTAGCTGTTGCCCAAAGGGCTAAAGATGGTGGCGCTTCAAGGCTTTGCATGGGTGCTGCATGGCGCGAGGTACGTGATAACCGCGATTTTGACAAGGTAATTGATATGGTGAAGGCCGTTAACGCTATGGATATGGAAGTGTGCTGCACGCTGGGTATGCTTACTGAGCAGCAGGCGCAACGTTTAGCTGATGCAGGCCTGTACGCTTACAACCATAATTTAGATACCTCTGAAGACGATTATAAACGTATTATCACCACCCGTACTTATGATGATCGTTTACAAACGCTTGAGCACGTGCGTAAAGCCAAGATCAGCGTATGCAGCGGTGGTATAATTGGTTTAGGCGAAACCGTTGCCGACCGTATATCTATGCTTAAAACATTATCAAACCTGCCTGCACATCCTGAATCGGTTCCTATTAATGCGTTGGTACCGGTAAAAGGTACTCCTTTGGCAGATCAGCCGCGCGTATCTGTTTGGGATATGGTAAGGATGATAGCTACCACCCGTATCATTATGCCTAAAACGGTGGTGAGGTTATCAGCCGGTCGTACCGAAATGAGTACCCTTGAGCAAGCTTTTTGCTTTATGGCAGGTGCTAACTCCATATTTGCCGGCGAAAAACTACTGACCACGCCAAACCCATCTTTTGATGAGGATATGGCCATGTTTGAATTGCTTGGCCTAACCCCACGCAAGGCATTCAAAAACGGTAGGCCAAACGAGCCTAAAGAGTTAAGAGAAATGAGTATTAACGAAGTTATATAGAAGGTAAGAAAGTTCACGGTATTTATGAAAAAATTTTGTGTTATATTGCTTTTGTCTTTTACCATTATTGCTGTTAAGGCACAGGTGAAAATCAATAATACATTAAAGCACGAATTGGATAGCATGTATGTGCTTGATCAAAAAAACCGTGAACTGGTATCCATTAAGTTAGATAGTAATAAGGTTGATTCCTTAACAAAGTTATATCATATTAATAAAGGCAATCTGAGAAATTATTTGATGAAGCTGCAAACCGATGCAGATTCATCAAATACTAAAAGGGTAGAGGAGATCATCAGGCAGTATGGTTATCCGGGCAAGTCAGTTGTAGGTGAACCAACCAATGAGGCCGTTTTTTATATCATTCAGCATTCCACAAAGATAGACAAGTACTTACCATTAGTTGAGCAGGCTGCTAATAAAAAGGAACTCCCTTTCAGGCTTTATGCCATGATGAAAGACCGCTCCTTAATGCATAATAAAAAAGAGCAAATATGGGACTCCCAGGCATGGGGGATGAATGTAATTAACAAACAAACCGGTAAAAACGAGCTTACGTTTTTTATATGGCCAATAATGAATGCGAAAAATGTCAATAAAAGGCGAAAAGAAGCAGGTTTTGACCAAACTGTTGAAGAAAATGCAAAACGCCTGGGCCTAACCTATAAAGTTTATACTATGGAACAGGTTGATAAAGGTTTAATTGATTGAATACAGAAAACTAATCAACTAAAACCTCCGCCTTCTGCTCGTCACTTACCTTTGGCCGGAATGCCATATATGCCAATGCAATAACCGTAATACCGGCAGATACATACATAATTAAAGGGATCCTCGCTATTACATCCTGGTAGTACCAGCCTGAGAATAAGGCCCCAACACCTATACCTGCTTCTAAAGCGATGTACATGGTAGCCATTGCCTTGCCGCGATATTCAGGATGGCTCATATCAACAGTCCATGCATTTAAAGCAGGAGAGAGGATGCCCGTAGCTACACCGTATACCGCTGCACCCAGCATTAAGCCGGCAAAAGTATCAGCATAGCCAACAATTAGTAAGGATGTTACTAATAAAATAAGTCCGGTATTGATAACGTGGATACGCCCATATTTATCTGATGCCTTACCGGATACAAAACGGATGATTAAGGATGCTACTGTGAATACCATAAAGAATAAACCTTTATTGATTATGCCCAGGTGTTCGCCCCAATCAGGAATTAAGGTTAGGATAGCGCCATAAGCAATGTAAGATAAAAAGGTAACTACAGCTGCGGGCAGCACTTCCAATGCTATAATATCCCTTCTGGATATTTTTAGAATAGATAAACTAAAGCGGTGTTTTATATTGAGTGTCTCTTTCATGTTCATTAATATCACAATAGACATTAGCGCGAACAACGAAGAAGTATAAAAAAGTGCATTTAATGAAAACGCCAGTTTAATAGTACTGCCAATAGCCGGGCCAATGGCTAAACCTGTACTAAAACATAAACCATGAAAACCCAGTGCTTCGCCCCAGCGTTCTCTGGGAACAATATCAGCCACGTAGGCGGCAGTTGCGGTGGGTTTGAAGCCTGTTGAAAAACCATGTATCAGCCTCAAAAAAAGAAATCCGGAAACGGTACCCAAAACAGGATATAAAAATCCGCATACAAAACAGACTATTGAACCAACCGCCATTACGGGCACCCTGCCAAGTGTATCTGTAAGCCTGCCACTAAAAGGGCGGGAGATACCAGCTGTGAGCGTAAATAAAGCGATGATCAATCCTTTGTATTCAGCACCACCAATGCTGCTTAAATAGGCAGGCAATTCAGGTATCAGCATATTAAAACTGGCCGAGAATAACAAAGAACTGAGGCAAACCAAACCGAACTGAAGATTATAAATAGGGTGGTCGGTTTTTACCATATATAGTGGATAAGTTTTATGAATTGCCGCAAAGTTAAACTTTCTGTTTAATCAAGTATAAGTTTCTCAATTAACTTGCAATAAGTTATTTGTTATTATTATTCACAATTAACTATTAAGAAATTTAATATGGTTTTTTATTGAATTATAGTCAGTTTTGGTAATGTGAACAGGCCTTAAAAAAGCCTGTTCACATAAAGTAAGTGTAGCTTATGCGATATTTTTACCCAGCATGCCACCATCTTACAAGGCTAACCCGCGATGTTAAAAAGCAATAAGCAGCAAGTAAAGCTTGTTATTTCCAACTAATATGGATCTTCTGATTGCCGTTAACAATGTATTGCATGTTGCCATCTTTGGTTAATTCACCTTTAAGCGCCTCTTTATCTTTATCAACGGTAACGGTAAACTTTGGTAGTTTGTGGCCATCCATTTCTACAATCATCATGCGGGTTTTAAGCCGGTTATCACCCAAAGTACTAAATGATATTGGTGCACCCTTTCTGTAGGTAAATGATGTAGTTGGATAATCAACAAATACCATAAAATGCTCATCGGGCACACGTAAATAATGGCGTGGCAAAATACCAAATGCATTGCCTGCACCGTAAACCTCTTGCCCCACCTGGCCGCTTTGTTCCCAGCCATCATGCATATCTTCAAGAGCTATCCAAAGTTTGGCGTCCAATTCGCCCACTTTAACTTCTTCAGATAGCATCTCTTTTGGCAGCATGGTAGGATAATAATATACGGCCCTATTTACCAGGTATTTTACATATTCTGCTAATAAAAGAGAGATTGATGGTAATATATCCACACCTTGGGCGTGCCTTAAATAGTCATGTATGGCACAAAATACTTCCTGTTCTTCATAAACAGCCGTATAAGGCGCATCATTTAGCGGGAACAGGCAAAAAAATGAGGGAAAATTTTTACCGTAACCGTAATTGCAGTCCCAAAGCCGTACGTTTTTAAACATGCTTGCTAAGCACATATAGCTTAGGTCAAGGTATAGTTTATCATTGGTGATTTTGTATAGCCGAAGTAACGCACCTGCAGAAAATACGGTGTTGTTAGCCTGGTAAAACACATCAAACCCTAAGCCCTGCAGCTTTTTGGCGGCTGTTTCTGCTTCATTTAAGTAACGTTTTTTACCGGTAAGCTCATAAGCCTGCAGCATAACATGGGCATAAAGTCCGGGTACGTCCTTTTCGCCGCCTTTGCCGGGATTAGTTTCTGCTTTGAGCACTTCAAGCGTATCCATTTTATAAAAAACAGGCCACTGGTAATCAAAATGATGGGCGACTTTTATAGCATACTCCAGTGAATCAAGAAATAGCTGTTTTGCAGCCTCACCTTTTAAAGCTAACCGCGAAAGGTTTAATAGCGGATGATGCAAATACCATGAATCCATTACCAATGGTTTCTTTTGTTCTTCTTCGCCCTGTAGAGTATCTTCAGCGGCAGGTAGCCAGCGCATAATGGTGCCTAATTTTTTATTATAAAAATTAGGCAATCCTTCCTTAATGCTTCGCATTATATCTACCTTCTTGCCAGCCCAGTCCGAATAATCCTCTAATGGCAGCAGCACGGCAAGTTGTACCATAATTTCTGGTGGGGTAGTGTAATCACTTACATAGGCGTTAAAGTAGGAGTGCCCTTTAACCTGCGACCAGCACCCCGGGCTTTCAATTAGGTCATGCAAGCCTTTTTCTAAAATATCGGGCCAGATATGGTAATTTGTATCCGGCTTAGGCAATAGCATATAGGCTTGTGCTAGCATGTTTAAGTATTGTTCAATCATCCCGGCTTCTTCATCAGGTACCTCTTCATTAAAAACGACTATAGCATCAGAAATAACAACTTCTTTGTCTGCTTTTAATGGTATATTAATTGCAGGAGGAAGGGCAAAGCCCATTTCTGGCCATTGGCCACCCACGGTATCACCGGCCGAAGTCTCGGTTTGTTGGTTATAATCAGCGAGAGCGGTAAGATTCTGCAGGTATAAAACAGAGCCTGCCTTTGGCCGGGTCATGCTAAAGTACATCATGCCAGATCGTGTGCCTACCTGGTTCACCTTTATTTCACCAGCGGTATTTTCGGGTTTGCCATTTTTGCCGGGAATAACAATGTCCCTTGGCCAAAAAGGTATTAAAAGGTCTGTGTTGGGTTTTAATGTGGTGGTGTAACGTAAAGTGTTTTCCTCACCTCCAGGGAACTGAATAGTGACAGATGTAGTGCCAATAATTGAATTTAACTGAAATGTTATCTGGTTATCTTTTTCGCTTTTATCTTTTATCTCAAATTCACCACCTGGTGAATAAGCAGCGCGAAAAGCTATTTTACCACCTTTAGGCCATTCAGCTAAAATCCAAAAGGAATCATCTATACAATAAATATTAAAGGTGTAAACTCCGCATGTTTTAGTATAAATAACCGATGCATCGGTATCAGAAAAGGTATTTGCAGCAGCAACTGCCCAGGGAGATAATCCATTCATAACAAGCGATTAGTAAAGGTTAAACGTTGATTGAATAAACTATTGATTGCTTGATATTGTTTTATTAATGAAATAAATTATCCTAATACTTAAATTTATCTATATTCCCAAAGCCGCAAATATTTCTTTTATAGACAGATGTGCCCCGCATACAAACTCATCGGCAGCACCGTAATACATGGTTATGGTATCGCCATCGGCTTCAACAATATGCCCATTGGTAAATACTACATGGCCAAAAAAACCGCTTACCTCGTAAGGTTCAGTAGGTTCCATAATAGGGTATTCGGTACGGGCAATTACTTTTGATGGATCATTAAGATCGAGTAAAAATGCCCCCAGGCAGTAGCGGTGCTCTTTAGTAGCACCATGATAAATTTCCAGCCAACCCTTTTCTGTTTTTATTGGTGCCGCACCAGCGCCAACACGGCCGCTATCCCAATTACCTTCGCGGGTTTTAACTATACATTTGTGGTTACCCCAATGCAGGCCATCAGGTGATTCGGCCAGCCAAATGTAATTGCCGCCAATATCTACACTGCTTGGGCGGTGCAGCATATAATAAAGTCCATTTATTTTTTCTTCAAATATGGCTACATCCTTGTTGTGAGGCGGTAATATCATTCCCTGCGATTCAAAGGTTTTCCAATTGGTTGTGGTACGCATGCCAACACCTACACCGCTATCAGATACAGCAGTGAATGTTAAATAGAATTTGTTTTCTAAAAAAGTAACCCGGCAATCTTCGATGCCAAAAGTTTGCAACCCGCCCGAGCCAAATAATTTTGAATAACCTTCGGGCTCGTAAAATTCTATGCCATCATCGCTACAAAGCAAACGCAGGTGAGAAAGTGTAGTAAGGTAATCCACACCCTTGTATCTTACCACACGGGCATCAGTCGCGATAAGGTCGGCATCGTTCAATGCTATTTCCATTATCTCAGTTTCGCCGGTAACGGTAAGTATAGGAAAAGATACATGTATTTCTGATTGCTGCGGCCTTTCGGCAACCCTAACCAGCAACCACGTTTTACCTTCAAACTTAAATACTCCCGGATTTAACAAACAGGCAATATGCAGGCCCTGGTTTGTTGCAGTTAAATCTTTTGGTGATAATAATGGATTTTGTGGAAAACGCCTGGCTATATCTTTCATAAAATAAATGCTAATTTGGTATTACTAACAATACCACCAGCAAATGGTTGTATGAAATTAGCTTTAGCTAATATGGTGCAGCACTTTCTGGTATAACTCATCAGGTAAAAAGGGTTTTACCACAATGTCATTTATACCGGTTTGCTTTACCTGTTCTTCAATTTCTTTAGGCAGATTAGCGGTAAGGGCAACTATTGGAATAGTTACCCCGTTTGCGCGCATAGTTCTGGTGGCCTCATAGCCATCCATAACCGGCATGTGCAGGTCCATTAGTATTAAATGATGCCTTGTAATATCGAGCTTGTTTATAGCTTCCAATCCGTTTACCGCTACATCAATATTGGCTCCCCAGCGTTGCAGAAAAGTTTGGGCCACCATTACATTTATCGGGTTATCTTCAACAAGTAAAATATTTATACCGGTAAAAGGTTTGCCTTCATCCTGAGCGCTGATCTGCTTGTTCTCCTGATCACGTAATTTAGTGCTTTTTTCAAAGGTTTGGTTAAAATAAAAGGTAGATCCTTTGCCTTCCTCACTTATTAAATGCAGGGTAGAGTTTTGCAGTTCTAAGATCCGTTTGCTAATTGACAAACCTAAACCCGTACCGCCAAAACTACGCGAAGTGGAAGAATCTGCCTGGGTAAAACGCTCAAATATAAGCTCCTGATTGGCTTTTGATATGCCAATGCCTGTATCGCTCACTTTTATGCTGAGCATTATGTTTTTTTCAGTTTGCTCTTTAATGCTTATATCAACCTCTACCGCTCCTTTTTGGGTGAACTTAATAGCATTATGCACCAGGTTAGTCATCACCTGTGATATCCGGATAGGGTCGCCCAGTACTTTGTTTTTCAGATCAGCGTCAACGGTTAGTTTTAAGCCAATGTCTTTATCCTCTGCAGAACTTCGCAAACTGTTAACCACATTGCGTGCTATACCGCCTATATCGGTTTCAACCTGCTCAAAAGTGATCATGCCAGCTTCAATTTTGTTATAATCTAAAATGTCGTTTACAATTCCCAATAAGTTATTGGCCGAAAATATCATTATACCCAACTGCTCTAACTGATCTTTACGCGGGTTGTTCTTTAACAGCAAATGACTCATGCCGATAACAGAGTTAAGTGGTGTGCGTATTTCATGGCTCATGGTACTTAAAAACTCACTTTTAGCAATAAGGCCTTGTTCTGCCTGTTCACGTGCTTTTCTTAAAACAAATGATACCCGGTGTGATAATACCAGCGATTGTAAAAAGAAAAAACTTACATAACCTGCAAAACTTAAAAATTGCAGTTGTGGGATAAAACCCCAGTAATGGAATAACGATATAGCAAATACGCACATCAATGCGATGGAACTGAATAATGCGTATACAGAGCCAGGCCGCTTTTTTCTATAAGCGATGAGGTATACATATGGGATATAAAACAAACAGTATATTGTAATAACTAAAAAAGGATTAATAAGCTGCGTAAAATAAAATGGAGGCAGCAATAATGACATAAGGGTAAATAGTAAACATACGGAACAGATTACTCTTATAATCCATTTGTTCACATCATCCGGACACAGGTAACGAGTATACCATCCAAACAAACCAATGCCCATAAATAAGGTTATATACTCTAACCTAACGGTAATATACCAGCTAATATCAGGCAGTATGGTATGCAGCACATAGTTATCTGTACCAATGATGCGGTAACAATATACTATTGAATACAAGGAAAAAAGCAAAATTGCTTTATCGCGGTCACCAAACAGGTAAAGGCCTAAAAAAAACAAGCCACCCATAAACAAGCAACCGGTAAGCAGCAAATCCACAGCCTCGCCTTGCCGCCTGTTCAAAATCATTATATCTTTTTGCTGAATAATCAGGGGCTTTCTAATTCCGCCTTTACTGTGTACAAAATTCGAGATCTGTAAAATTAGGTTCATTGTATCTGTACCTTCAGGAACGTTAAAAGCCCTGTATCCCCAATAAGGAACAAATCCTTTTTCGTTTGTACTTACTATGCCATTTTCGGCCACTTGTTTGCCGTTTAAGAATAGCCGATAGGATGAATACAAATCTGGCATGGCAATCCGTAACGGTTCAGCGTTCTTAGGCAGCAATACAGTCAATATAAGACGCATAACCAAAGGCCGGTAACTTTTTTCCATTTGTTATATGATTGTTCCATAAGGAAGGAAAATTAATCAGTTCGGCTTTTGTAGTAGTGGCTTTTTGCGGATCTATTAATTGCTGCCAGTAAAAATTCCATTGGCCACTCAGCTCAATTTCATCAATAAAAGATTGTTTACGAAGGTCTATAATGCCATTTTTGGCAACAGGCTGGATTGTATTATAGGATGGAGAACCGAAAACTGTAATACTGCAAAGCAATATTAACAGCACAGCATACCAGGGCTGTTTAGTCTTCATTAATAGGAGACAATTGAATACATCAGTTAAACAATAATAAAGAGTGTTTTAATGTCAAATATATATAATCAACTGTACAATTTGATTAAGTTTCTACTAAAATACTATCTCTTGTCGCTCATCTCCAGTCGAGTGACGATTATTAGGCGGCGTCCCACCGCCGGATATAAACATTATTTGAGAAGCGGCCTGAGGCCTTATAATAGTTGCCACTCGGCAGGAGCCGAATGGCTGCATGTTCTTTTGTCGCTTGGCTCTTGCCAAGTGACGGTTATTAAGCGGCGTCTCGCCGCAGTATGTAAGTAATATTATTTGAGAAGCGGCCAGAGGCCTTAATAGTTGCCACTCGGCTGGAGCCGAGCGGCTGCGAATTATTACTTGCTATCTAAGCATATTTAACAGATCGCCTTTTGAAAGGGATTGCAAGAACGATGCGTCTGTTTTGATAAGGTTATTTACCAGTTCTTTTTTAGAATCCTGCATCAGCATAATTTTTTCTTCAACCGTATCCGGGCAGATCAACCTTACAGCTACCACATTTTTATTTTGCCCAATGCGATGCGAGCGGTCAATAGCCTGGTTCTCAACAGCCGGGTTCCACCATGGGTCAACAATGTAAACATAATCTGCCTCGGTTAAATTTAAGCCGGTGCCACCCGCTTTCATGCTGATAAGAAAAACCCTGATCGAAGCATTATTTTGAAACTCATTTACAATAGTCTCACGATTTCGACTGCTGCCCGTAAGTATGCAATAATCTATTTTTTTGACAACCAATTCCTTTTTGATGAGTTCAAGCATTGACACAAATTGTGAAAAGATAAGGATCTTATGCTGTGGCGATTTACCTTCTATCTGCTCAATCAGCATATCAATTTTAGCCGATTCGCTGCCGGGTGGCTTTTCGCCTGCCAATAGTAACGGCGAGTTGCAGATCTGCCTTAACTTGGTTAATCCTTTCAATACATTCATTGGCGTTTTTTTCAACTCATCATCTGTTGTGGCCGATATATATTCACGGAACTCCTTTTCATAAGCATTATAAATATGGCGCTGCTGTTCCTGCATTTCGCAGTATAAAATCATTTCAGTTTTATCGGGCAATTCTGCTGCAACCTGTTGTTTGGTTCGCCTCAGGATAAACGGTTTTATCTTGTTTTGCAATTCAACCGCACGCTTGTTGCTCTTAAATTTATCAATGGGTACCGAGTAAATATCCCTGAAGTATTGCCGTGTTCCAAGCAAGCCCGGGCAGGCAAAAGAAAGTTGGCCATAGAGGTCGAAAGTGTTATTCTCAACAGGGGTGCCGGTTATTACAATTTTGTTGCGCGATTTTAATAGCCGTACCGACTTATATCGTTGTGAATCGGGGTTTTTAATGTTCTGCGACTCATCCAAAAAAACGTAATTGAAATGGTATGCTTTTATAAAATTGATATCAGCAAGCAGTGTACCGTATGAGGTAAGGATTATCTCATACCCATCAAAACCATCAGTGCTTTTTATCCGGTCGGCACCATAAATAGTATGTATTTTGATGGATGGCGCAAACTTTTGTACCTCTTGCTGCCAGTTAAAAATAAGCGAAGTAGGCACCACTAACAGGTTTGTGTTATGTGCAACCTTATTACGTTGCGATAATATAAAAGCGATGATTTGCATAGTTTTACCCAGGCCCATATCATCTGCCAGGCAGCCGCCAAAGTTAAAATCATCTAAAAAGTTAAGCCAGTTTAAACCTTTCTGCTGGTAAGGGCGTAGGGTAGCTTTCAGGTTTGCCGGTATGGCAACATCTTTAACCGACTCAAAATTAGCGAACTTCTCGCGATAGCTGCCAATCTCTCTCTTTACTTCCTCATCCAGCACCTCATCATCATACAATTCTTCAATGGTGGCATAGTTGGTTTTTGGCGTGCGCAAAATACTGTCATCCACAATCTCGCCGGAGTTGAAATATTTGGTAAATTTTTCAATCCAATCGGCAGGTAAAATGCCTAAAGTGCCATCATCTAACTGAACATATTTGCTCTTATTGCGCACTGCTTTATATACCTGCTTTAAGGCCGCTTTTTTACGCCCATAACGTATATTAATATCCGAGTTGAACCAGTTTATGCCGCTTAGTACCCTTATAGTTATCTTAACTTTATTTGGGTTAAGCTTGTTCCCCTCCAACTCGTTAAAGCCCAGTATAGTTATGTCGTTACGCTGCCATTCGTCAAATACATCTAAAAACCAGTCTTCATTTAAAAAATGCCTTTTGTGCAGATAAAAGTAGTGCAGGTCGTCTTCCAGTTGTTCTAAAAAATGAGCGTGTTGTTTTACCAGTAAAGCTGTAAATTCCAGTTCAGCGTCGTCATTACGTTGCACTAAAAATTCTTTTCCTTTTTTGTCGATGCTGTAAATTTGCCTTTTGGTTCGAACGGAAATCTCTGTTTCGCCATAACGCATTACGGGGATGATCATTATATGACTCCCAAAATCCGACAGATAAATTATCTTTTCCGTTTCGGCAGCAAAGCCCTGTTGTTGTAGTTGCGCAGGAGTAGCGGGTTTAATGTGCTTATAATCAACACTTATCTTATCCTCCAACTGCGTTAATAGCTGCGTTTTAAACTCCTTAAATTTAGATTGATGGATGAGCAAATTATCCGGCCGTTTTCTTAAAATGTTAATCAGGCCCAAAGTTTGCAGGTTATCTGCCAGGTACAATGTGTCGTTTAGTAAAACAAAGTAGGTAAACCTGATACTTAAATCCTTTAAAGCATAGTTTATGTTACCTATTTTTATATTGCCTGCCAGCTCATAGAATTGCCCCTGTGTGTTTACCGCCAAGCTGATAGCAGGAGGGAGCAGACTTACTTTAACCGGCACAACAGAATTCGCAGTAATGTTTTCAGACACTTCACTGTTATGGTAATAAAACCTATAACCGAGTGGGTTTTTAATTATAGCCCGTAAAGCTGTCAAGTCAGCCTCGGAACGTTTGGAGTTTAAATGGTTTTGGAATTTATTTATGCCGGTATAAAACTTTAACTGCTGATGATCGTCCGTTCCCCATATCATATCCAGCGGGTTTAGAGAGGTTAACGGATTTTTTATTTTACCATCCTTAGTAGTTTGTGCCGAATATAGATCAATAAACAGGTATTTGTAGTACTTGTGCTGTTTTAAAACTACACAGGTTACCTTGTCGGCATCGCCAACCTGTTGATTAAAAGGAACTAATGCGGCAGGGGCAACCAATTGGTTAAGATCAAACAGGCTTTCTTTGGTAACCGGTATAAGCGAAGGCAATGCGGAAGTGATAGTTGTCTTTTTATTATCGAACGCAATGTTAAAGAAGCCATCGAGATCGGGCTCGTTTTCCAGTCCGTAATCCAGCGCTGCTTTTTTTAATTTTTGGTGACGGAGCTTCGCGTTAAAAAAGATGCTAAGGTCATCCCGTTTTACAATAGCCGCAAGTACCAGCGCCTCGTGCTCGCATAGCTTGCCGGGCATAGCATTGCAACTGCAGGAAAGCATCAACTGGTTGCCATGTTGCACTACAATAACCTTCGGGAAATTTATGTTGCCGTACTCATGTGTAAACGTTCCCTGGTTGAGTTCTAAAAAACGGGGAGTAATGTACTGGTAAGATGTGGCATCAAAATAGATCCCTACAGAAGCATGTTGCGCAACGGTGACCTCGGTAATATTTTCGAAAGAAAAATCCTTTAAAATAAAAGTATGGTTTGAAAGATTGCCGGTTTCGTTACTCACTAAAATATGCTACTGCTGATGGCCGCTAATATCCGCACAATAATGCAAAATCTGCCTGTATTTTGCATAAATCCGTATCTTTTTTAGCTGAATTTGCGCATATTTGGGGGATAACCAATTACCGCTATACAAGTCATCACCATAAACTTTATTGACTATGAAGATAAATATACCCGGGTACAAATTAGCTGTACTATGCGCTGCAAGCATTTTAACAAGTTCTGTAAATTTAAAGGCACAAACAGTTATTCCTGTAGAAACCAGCAACAATGCTATGGTTTTACAGGTAGCCAAAAACAAGGATCTGAATATTATTTATTTTGGTAAAAAGTTAAATAACCAACAGGAATACAGCCAGATACCAGGTACATATAAACAAGCAGAAGATTACACAGGCTTGTTAAATTCGGCTTATACTCCAGCCGGTTCGCGTAATTTGGTTGAGCCTGCAATTTCAGTTACCCATACCGATGGCAACAACTCACTCGATTTGAAATATGTAAGTCATGATATTAAAAAGATCAGCGATGATGTATCGTTACTAAGCATTCTATTAAAGGATGTGGTATATAATTTTGAAGTAACTCTTTATTACAAAGCATATTACAAAAATGATGTGGTAGAGCAATGGAGCGTTATTAAGCATCAGGAAAAAGGAGATGTTACTCTGCAGAAATTCGCCTCCGCTAACCTGCACATACAGGCTAAAGATTTTTGGTTAACACAATACCACGGAGATTGGGCCAAAGAGATGCAACCCGAAGAAAGCAGGCTCACTCATGGCATTAAAACGCTTGATACTAAGCTGGGTACACGTGCCAATCTGTTCCAACCATCGGTATTTATGATATCGTTGGATAAGCCGGCGACCGAGGACGAAGGCAGCGTATTGTATGGTGGATTGGAGTGGAGCGGTAACTTTCGCACGGATCTGGAGCTTGATCCGCAAGATAACTTGCGGATTATATCGGGCATTAATAACTATGCTTCTCCTTATGAGCTAAAACCAAATGTGGAGTTTGCAACACCTGCTTTTTGGTACACCTTTAGCACTCACGGTAAGGGAGATGCCAGTAGGAAATTGCAAAGCTGGGCGCGGAATTATAAGGTATTAGATGGTAAAGGCTCAAGGTTAACTTTATTAAATAATTGGGAATCAACGTATTTTGATTTTAATGAAAGCAAGCTTGCCGAATTGCTAAAAGATACCAAGAAGCTGGGAGTAGACCTTTTTTTACTTGATGATGGCTGGTTTGCCAATAAATATCCACGCAACAGCGACCATACCGGCCTGGGCGATTGGGAAGAAAACAAGCAAAAGTTACCCAATGGAGTAGCATCGCTGGTAAAGGAAGCGCAGCAAAATGAGGTGAAATTTGGTATATGGGTGGAGCCCGAAATGGTTAGCCCTAAAAGCGAATTATACGAAAAACACCCCGACTGGGTAATTAAACAACCCAAGCGCGAGGAATATTATTTCCGCAACCAACTGGTACTTGACCTAAGCAATCCTAAGGTTCAGGACTTTGTATATGGTATTATTGATAATTTGTTTACTAAGAATCCGACACTTGCTTATATCAAATGGGATTGTAACGCGGTGATTTATAATGCTTATTCGACTCATTTAGGGAAAAGTCAATCTCAGTTTTATGTGGAGTATGTGCGTGGTTTATACAAGGTGCTTGAGCGTATAAGGGCCAAATACCCAACTGTACCCATGATGCTATGTTCGGGTGGTGGCGGTAGGGTAGACTATGCAGCTTTGCAATACTTTACCGAGTTTTGGCCAAGTGATAATACCGATCCATTGGAACGCATTTTTATGCAGTGGGAATACTCGTATTTTTACCCGGCCATAACCAGTTCAAACCATGTTACTGATTGGGGTAAACAACCCATCAAGTATCGTACAGACGTAGCTATGATGGGCAAACTGGGCTTTGATATTGTGGTGAGCAAGCTAAGTAGTATCGACCTTCAATTTTGCCAGGATGCTATAAAAAACTATAACTCATTTAAGCAAATTATATGGCAAGGCAACCAATACCGCTTAGCTAATCCGCGGGAGGGGAGTGTGGCCTCGGTGATGTACATTGATGAGGCTAAGTCGGCTGGTATTATGTTCAATTACCTCGTTAATAACCGTTATGACGAAAAAAGCAGAGTGCCAATACCCTTAAAAGGCTTAGATGCTGCTAAGAATTATCGGGTAAAAGAAATTAACCTGTATCCTGGCAGCAAAACAAATATTGATGGAAGCAAAACCTACAGTGGTGATTTTCTGATGAAGATAGGCTTTAACCCGCAGGTACATTCAGGCAGAACAAGTGTTGTGCTGAAAATTGATGAGGTGAGATAATTAAAAGCCTTCTTACAAGTTAGTTTAAAATATTCAAGTAATATTCTAAACTTCCCATCTAAAAAAACAACTTAAACAATTATATCAATACGCAATTCTAAGTTATTTGTTTTGAGGAATTTAATTATTAAAACATTTTTAAAAAAAAGCATTCTTTTTTGCAATAAAAACCATTTTTAAGGCAATAATTTTAATTAATTTGATTTTTTATTACCGTCCTATGCAACATTTTTGCTATAGTGGTCGTTAGTATGGCAACTATTAATTGAAATTATGCAAAAAAACTACCTTAAAAGGTCGGTGATACTCATGAGTGTAATCGGCACAACAACCTTTTCCTCTTGTTCAAAGCAAGATAGTCCTCAACCGGAATCCACAGTGATGACTACCCCAGGTGAATCAACAAATTTATTACTGGCCACTACCTCACCATCCTCTAGTATGACTGGATCTGGTTTAATGTTGGGCATTAATGGACACATGGGTGATGCTCCTTACCTGGCAACAAGTCCTACAAAACAAATTCAAATGTTAAAGGATAGAGGAATGAAATGGTACAGGTTAAATGTTCAAACTAAATCTGACGGTAGCGCATCTTCATCAAATTTATTAGAAGCCTTACAGGCAGCTGCTACTAATGGCGGTGTGAATATTTTGCCTATGCTTTATCTGCGCACACTTGATTATTCAAAATCACAGGCAGAATCTTATCAATTAGGTAAAACATTAGGTGGTAACTTTGCAGCTAAATACGGAAAGTACTTTACCTATTACAACCTTGGGAATGATCTGGATTTACCTTTATTGTACGCTGACCAAAGCGGGCAAAGCCAAAATGATTATAACCGTGCCAAATTTAATGTAGTTGCCGCTTACTTAAAAGGCATGGATGAAGGTATTAAAGCAAAAGATCCCGGTGCAAAAACTATGATTTCGGCCGGTTGGTTACACTATGGCTTTTTAAGAATGTGTGACTGGTATGGAGTGAAGTTTGATGTTGTAGGCTATAATTGGTATTCTGATATGGAAGCACCCGCTGCAAAATCTCCATATAATATTCCGGATATAACTGTTAAACTGGCTAGTTTATTTCCAAATAAACCTATTTGGTTTACTGAATTCAATTATAGATATAAAACTACCAGTACAACAAATGAGAGTGATCAAAATGCATTTGTTACTAAGTTTATTGCGAAATGTAAAGCTAATCCACAAGTTAAAGTGGCTATAGTTTATCAATTATTTGATGAGCCCTATAAAAGTGGTAACGAAAGAACTTACGGCATTATAAAGTGGACAACCCAATATACAACCTGGGTAAATAAAACTTTGTCTAAAACGTTTATGTCAGCTTCTAATTAATATTATAACCATAGTATTAGGTATTATACCAACTTTTATAAACGCCGGGCAATAGCCTGGCGTTTTAATTTTACATTAACATTGTGATAAATTAAGCAGGTTGTCTTTTTCAGTATGATCTGGAACTGTTCTTATATAAGCTTTTTTTCCAATTGGCCTTTCTACTTTGATGAATGTAGTTACGGAAGGAGTGCTTACATAAAATTCTAATGAATTAGCATCAATACGTTTAATTGCCTCCTCTACTGTTATAATTTGTGTTGGATGCACAGGAGAAGAGAAAAACCCAATATGGGTAATATGCTCGTGTGAACTGTTTGCATTAGGTTTAGTAATACATATTACTTGGTAACTTGGCATAGTTAAAAATTAGGTAAGAGCTAACTTAGGCTAATTACCTAATATTGGATTAAGTACTTATACGTGATTTTAAAAACAGGTATTTCTACGTAAAGGGCTTGCTGTCTTGTTCTTTAAAACGTACTGCTCCAGTCTTCGGATTTCTTAATATTATTTAAGATGAATTGAACCAGTCAGACTTGTTGAAACAGTAAAATAAGCTAAAAGAGGACTTTTGCACTTCAAATAATTTTCGTTTCTTTGCCATCCCACAAAATAAATGACTTGGTAGCTCAGTTGGTAGAGCAACTGACTCTTAATCAGTTAAATTTGGGCGTTAGCACGCCCAAAAGGGTCGAGGCTATGATATCTTCTTCGTTATACTAAACAAAATTCTTCTTTGTTTGCAAATGGTTTGCAAATGGTTTGCAAATGATCTAGCCATAATCATCACATTATGGTTTCTTACAAATTAGCTCTAGATGAAAGAAGAGCAAAACAAGATGGTACATTTCCATTAGTAGTTAGAGTAACTTATAACCGTAAGGTTTTAGCATTTCAAACTGGAGTGTTTTTACTACCCGAGCATTGGAACAAGAATCTACTTCAAGTTTCAAAAGCAAATGCTAATTGGTCGGGGTTAAACCACAAAATCGCTACTTACTATACTCTCATTCAAAAAGCCATTATCTCATTAGAAGTTAATAACTCATTCTCATTTGATGAACTTAAAGCAATGGTAAATCCAAAGCCCGTTGTCGTCAAAAAGTTAATAACTTTTAAAGAATATAGCCAAAGCGTAATTGACAATATGATAACAGTAAAGCGATCCGGTGGTGCATTGGTTTATCAAACAGCTGTCAATAGGGTAGTAGAATATAGTGGTAACCTAAGCTTATCCTTTGCCGATATTGACTATACATTTTTGGATGGATTTAAGAATAAATTGCTTGAGCAAGGTTTAAAGAAGAATAGTGTTGGAAATTACTTTCGAAGTATCCGAGCACTTTACAACAAGGCTATCAAGGCAAAGTTAGTACCAAGAGATCTTTATCCTTTCCACGATATCCCAATCAAAACAGAGAAGACCGCTAAACGCGCCATTAAAATTGAGGAACTAATTAAACTTTATCAATATCCAAAGAAAGTTAACACTCAGGAATGGCATGCGGCAAACTACTTCTTCTTAAGCTTTGCACTTCGTGGAATGTCGTTTACAGATATGGCCTATCTTAAAGCCTCTAACCTCAAAGATGGCTACATTGTTTATAGGCGAAGGAAAACCCAAAAGCTTTATACAATTAAGCTTCATCCTGTAGCGAGAGAGGTTTTTAATATCTATAAGGCAACAGGCGGTCGATATTTACTTCCAATCTTGCCAGATAACATTGTGGAGGACAGTATCGAAGTTAAGAAGATTACTAGGCAGTGGATTAAAACAACTAACAAGTATCTAAACCGCATTGCTGGCAGTTGTGAGTTAACTAATAACGTAACCTCATATGTAATAAGGCATACGTGGGCTACTATTGCTAAAAAATTAGGTTATTCAAATGAGATGATTGCGGAAGCGTTGGGTCATGAGTACGGGAATAAAATAACTAACATCTATCTTGATGACTTTGAACAGAATCTAATTGATGCAATGAACGATAGGGTAGTGGTGAGTATTATCCCTTGTAAGTTACAAATTAAGTATCCTTATAAGTATATCTTGAAAACCGAAGTCTTTTTTAAAAGATCATTTAGAGCGTTACTGATAGCAGTATAAGATCATAATTAAGCAGGATGGGTAAACTGTCCTGCTTTCATTAAATTTACCAAATGTTTAAACCAAACTTCAAACGCATATCTAACTATTACAACTTCGGTAAGCCACCTGGTAAGATGTATTATTTATGGAGAAATGGTATTCCCCAAAAATTAACTGATCTTGTAGGTGATGAAAGGATATCTATGATAGCCGAACGACTTGAAAAACTTGTAGCCAATCATGACCTTTTGAAGAATTATAATGATTTACTGTACTTAATAATCATATTTGATCTTGATTATCGAAACAGATTCAGTTACTTGTTAAGTGAAAACAAGAAGGCTGATTTACGAATGGCTTTTTCAAAGCTGTATTTAGCTTTACATGATGCTGATACAACCATTTTAATTAACTTCAAGTTAGAAAAGGCAAAAAAAAGGTTATTATCCAAGACCAAGGACTCTCTAACATCGTCACGACAAATCTAAAATATCATTTCAACCCGAGTACGGTCCCGTTTATAGATTTAGGGATTGATTTTCTTTCTTCTTTAATGAAAGGTAAAGATGTCGATGTTGATCGCTTGGCATTAACAGCTTGTGAAAAAACCATAGACGAAGAGGTATTAATGCGCCAGTTGAAAATACAGTTACCTTTAGAGTTTTGTTTGAACCTATTACCTTATTTAAAAGGAGAAACGGTAACAAGTAAAAACAAAAACGAGAACTTTAGTGATAAGCAATTAACATTTTTATATGAAGTTTGCGGCTTGTTAGATTATGAGCCCTTCAAAGACAAGACATTTGCCTACAATGACTACCAACAAGAGGATTACTTAAGAAATGCTTTGATAAAATTCACTAAGAAGTTGAAAACCAATAGGAACCAAAACCGATATTCTTTCTCTGTTAAAGGTTTTTGACCAAAATTCACGATATGCTCAGATTTGATGACTCTAAACAATTAAGTTTAGTAGTAAATCATTTAACATGAGTATAATATCTAAGAGAAGAAGTCAACAATCAGTCGTGGACAACCGACCTACCCTGATGGCTCCAGGGTTCTACGAAAAGGGCTATGTTACAAAAGCAGAAATCATTCGGTTTGTTGATGACAGCCGCCCAAGTGATGTAGAAGACATGGAGGCTTTTATCGACTTTGTAAAATTGAAAGGCACATTCAACAACACCCGACGCAAAAGATACGATAAGGGTGGCGTGGCTTATCAATACGTGCCGTTTAATGCAGCTCAAGGCACTAATGGCGCAAAGGTTGTCTTAATTGGCAATTTGAAACAATTTATTGATGATTTTCATAATGGTGATTTTGTTACCGACTTCACACTTGAAGATCTTGTAGCAGAAGCAGAAAAAGTGTAACACAAATCATGACCCGACAACGTATCAGTTGTCGGGTTTTTTATTAACTCATTATTGAATAATAAGAGATGCCATTTAAGGTGGCATAAGATAACTATACCATTATGGAACCAATACCAATTAAACTTCCCAAGGACACTTACCTCAGCGATATAGAACCATTTAAAAGTTCGGGATTAGATACTGACAGCCAATATGACAAAACAATAACTGGAATAGGCATTAGCACATTCGCTATACGCTTTTTCTTAAGTCATCTCGTGATGACCCTTCCTAATATGCCTGTAGTTAAAGCAAAGGTTGATGAACATAATGAAAAATTCCCAGGCCAATTAGTTCTTGGTGTTTACAAGGGCATAACTATAGCAAAGATCAAAGCCTATCTACTTTCTAATGTAAAACACAAAAAGATAATAACCACTCCTGAAGGCTTTAATGACAAGGTTATTAAAGCTTTTAGTGACATATCTGAATTGTACAAAAACTTTTACATGCTGATAGATGAATCAGAAAGAATTATCAGTGATGTATCTTATAGAGGCGCAATTGCTGCACCACTTAATCATTTTTTTAAATTTAATAGAAAAGGAATGGTTTCAGCTACCACACTTCCTTTCAGCGATCCACGTTTCAAAGAGTTTAAAAATTATGTGATAGAGCCTCAATACGACTATAGCAAACCAATAACTTTGGTTAGCACCAACAACGTCATTGAATCGCTAAAATTGAAGTTAGAAGAACTTAATAGTAACCATGTTGCAATCTTCTTCAATTCTACAAAAGGCATAAATGCAGTGATTAAAGGCTTAGGCTTAAAATCAAAGTACATGGTATTCTGTGCAGAAAATAGCGTGTTAAAGTTACTCGATAAGGACATTCCATTTGAAAGAGTAACAGACGATTTTACCGTTCACAAAATGAAAAGTTATAATTTCTTTACGAGTAGATACTTCTCAGCAATTGACATTAAATTAGATTATAAACCCGACATAATATTAGTTTCAGATATTTTATTTGCAGACCACAGTATCCTTGACCCTAAAACAGAGGTAATTCAAATTCCAGGGCGATTTAGAAATGGCATCAACAGCTTAACCCATATAACTAACTATAATCCCGATTTAGTTACTAAAACTCCTACAGAAGCGATGTTTTATCTTGAAGGGTTATTTGAGGCTTATAACGATTTTGTTAAAGCTCATGATAATGCTTCGAACATAGGGCGTAAGGACGCCTATTACAAAGCCATGACCGAATCTAAAGCACATTCATTTTATATTGATAGAGAACTCAATACCGCTATGGTCGACAATTTTATTCATGAAGAACGGGTTAAGGAGTATTATAAGGCTCCTCAGCTATTAAAGCAGGCATATTCTGAACGTAGTAAGCATTTTGTTGTTACGCATCAAGAAGATATTTTTGATGCCGGTGATAAAGATTTGTTTGGTTTGCACAAGAGTCTAACGCAAAAGGAAAAGTTTCGGCTAGCAGCAGCGATGTTGTACAATTATAAAATCAAATCTCATGCACACTTAATACTATTTAAACCAACACATATTTTATCTAAGTTAAGAGCGAAATATCCAATAATAGCTGAAGGCGTTGATTACCTTGATGAAATTACTCTCGAAAATACCAATTATGTTATTTCTGCTATTCGTAAAGCGATTGATGACGTTAAGGAAAAAAGAGAGCTTAAGCGCATGGCACCATTTATATACAGTATCATAAAAGGCAACCACACACATATTCAATCTGAATTAAGAATCTTAATAAAGAAAGCATATTCAAACGCTAACACTAAGCGCAAGCTTGTAACAAATGATATTCTTTTATTCTTTGCCGGTGATCGATCAACTGAACTTAAAAAAAATGTTTATAAGCTTAGAGAGCGACTCTTTTCTAATTCAGAAAATGTTAATTTTTAAGTTATATAGAGGTAGCTTATTTTCTGAATTGGAAGATCAATCAATCTATCTATCAATTCATAATTTATCAATTTTTCTACTTTATAAGGGTTAGTAGATTTCTGAATTGAAAAAACAAGGCTACCGATTGGTAGCCTTTGTTGTTTAATGATGTTTTGGTTGCTGTGTTTGAAAGCAAGTGTTAATTATTCATTTAAAAGATCATTATTCGAGGTTAAGGATAAATAGCATTAGCTAGCAAGTCGAAAGGTAACTTTTAAAAAATAGGTGGACTGCTGTTTGTAATATGCAAGTAATTTGAGCTATAAATGAAAATTTATTTAGCTTGTTAAAGTTAGATCATTTTCGTATCTTTATGTTAATAAACAGCTGAAAGACAGATTATTACATTTAATTTATTCTTTTTTGTTACGTCTTTCAGTTGTTTTTTGCAGATCGTTCCCCACCTCAGATATATAATGTAAACATGAAACAATACGATAATAATGAACACAGAAACACTTACAAATGCACAGTTGTTTTTAACAACAAAACTTACAACTAGATTGACCCGCGCTTCGGAAGCTGTATTTTCGAAGATAGATTTATATGATGTACTTATTGGTATCATCGAACCTATAACTACATTGTTATCTCCTAGTGATAATCAAGATATTTATTACTTGAGAGAACTTACCACAGACAGCTTTGACGAAACAGATTGTCCAGTCAAACAGGTGGTTTCAGTGATAAATTCTTTAATTTTACTATTAATGTATGGGCAAAAGCCTGAAAATGCAGTTCTGGTACATGAAATAACTGGCCGAATTTCACAGCATTTAATCAAGACACTTCCTTGTTAATATTTAGCTACCTAATTGGTGGCTTTTTTTGTTTAACGACGTTTCCATTGCTACGTTTAAAGCTATATTACACTTTCATTTAAAAGGTACTATTCGAGGTCAAGGGCAATTTACATTTGAAGTGTTTACTAGCAAAGCCAAAACATTACTTTTGTGTAAATTATAGATTAATACCTGTGGCATCAAAACATACCATTTCTTTTTATGATAAACTGAGCCAACAGGTAATTAGCATACAAATTGCTGAATCACCAAAATTAACACCGGATAATGGGTTTTGGAATACTGAAACCAATCAAATATTGCTCGGCAGAGAACGGTTTTCTGAATGGGAAAGCTTAACAGGGCATTTAGAAAGGCAGATTGATTTTATACTGAAACTGCAGAAGGTTACCAGGCCATTGATTGCTTAATAACACTGTCCTAACGCAATGATCTCGAAGCCTAACTTTAAAAAATAAGGTTGGCGCTGATTATAAACCTTTGGCGTTGCCAGTTTTAGACTACATTAAGCTAAATAACGATCTGTCTGATTGTACCCACCCTTTAATAGTTCTTAATCGAAATTTTTAATACATAATTTTTTTTGAGAGTGGTTTAAGCAAGCCAAGAGTTCCCAAGTAGCCCCTGACCCTGTTTATGAAGAAAAAGCGATATATACTGTAGTATTCAAGCAGAATGCCTGTCTTGAATGCATATTTATTCTTCCTAACGGAAGAAACGCCAATTCGTATTGCAACCTAACTAAGATTGCTGCCCAACAGCATCATTTGCAACGTCAACTTTTCAAAATCTTATCGAACAACGACCATCTAAAAACCACTTAAACCCATGAAAGAGATCTCAGAAATCAATGAAATACCAAATTCGACCAATACCTACTCGCGAATAAGACCTATCTCAAAGCGCTGGAAGAGCGTTACAAAGCATTCACACCCTAATCAAATGAAAGCTTTCGTTGATACCAAGATCAGTCAATATGAATTGGTGCTTGGCAAAGTAAAGGAACTATATCACAACTCAGGTGAAATATGCTATGAAAGAGATTTTAAGCATGACAACGAGAACCCATTTACCATTTACAGCTTCCTTACTTCCACATTTTGGTGGAACATTGAATGTGACTTCGTTTACAACATTAATATCGAATACCAATTCTATAACTGCCCTTTCGAGCAAGAAATAAGAGAACTGTTCCGGCACTTCAATATTAGTCTTTATGTTACCGAGGTAAGGAAAGAACCAAGCTTAACAGCGTTCTACAAAGCAGTATTGGCCTATCAAAAACCGCAGTTCATATATTTTTTATAAGGTCCTGCGATTAAGCAGCACACAACAACATTACAAATGCTTGGTCTGTCGACCAGGCATTTTTCATTTACAGTCAATTCACAAACTCATTAACCACTTAACCCAATACATCATGAAACAAAGAACTATCAATGACCCACGAATTGTAACTTATAATAAAGCAGTTAAAGCAGCCTATTCTAAAATCCTCAAAGCAACTCAAAACCTACTTGCCACCATTGAAAGGCATGACCTACGCTGTACCATTCACTTATCGGAAAAGACCTTTTATGCCAACATGAAAGAGCATCAGTTAATATCACCAGTCATATACCTGGCTTTGCATACTGATGATGATGGCGACCGTTACTGTATCCAATTTGGCTTTGAGCAGTTTAGCGAAAGGAATGAATACACACCATTAACAGCCAAATTCATGCGGATGCTGCATAGATACACTGCTAAGGAACAAACCGAAGTTAATATCGAGGATTGCATTTACTCTGCTTATATCACGACCGCATGCTCAGAGTTATTTGAAGCAGTAGAGAGCAGTCCGATCAATTATCCAATTAAAGTCATTACTTATAAGCCACAGGCAGCTAAGCGAAAACAAATGCAAGCAGTCGCTTAATCCAGTAGGAGTTTACGCTCCTACTTTAAAGGAGTATCTGGTATAAAATCCTTAACGGAACACTTGAAAATAATAGCCAACTTATTCAAATGGTTAAGATTGTACTTAGCTGGGTACTTTGAGCTTTCAACCTGGCCGATAAAACCGTTGGATACATTTAGCTCAGCAGCAAGCTCGGATTGAGACAGATTTAAAGCCTCCCTTTTCTCTTTAACCTTATTGATTACATAAGCTTCAATATCCGATTTGAGATTCGCTGCCATCAACAACGAAAGAATAAAAACAAAGCTTATATCTTACTTAGTTATAGCTAAGTATTTATTACTTTAGCATTGTAGTAAGTCCGCTACAATCTTTAACAACCTACCGATTGGGACACTCGGTGCCTTAACACAACGTCCAATGTTAAAAAAAATCTATTCATTAAGCTGCTTTATTATTGCAGTACAGTTTGGCTACGCCCAAAATCTCAATAATAAGCAATTGCTTACGGTTTATAATTTAATGGCAAATGCATTAGCAAGACCGCGACCGCAACTATCTGCTGCCACAACGCTGACAATCAATGACTATTTGCAATCTATCGATAATAACTGGCCCATTATCAGCGATGAAAGCAAATTGGTTTCAGACGACAATATGTGGTTTACATGGAATTATAAACTTAATGAGCAAGTGGAAGCGTTCATCACTACCACTTATAACGCCAGTGGTAATAGTATTTTGCCGACGTTAGAATTTTACACTCCCAACGTAGCAACTTACAAGGCAAGTTTGACACAGATTGCCCGTATAGGTCAATTAATATCAAAGTCGAACAATGAACTTAAAGGAACAGATACAAAATATTATCTTAAAGGGATAACTTTTATCTATTCTTGGTTTGGAGCTTACAAAGGAGGTTTTAAGCTTAATGGCAAGCCTGTCATTTTATACAAGATTGTAATAACCAAAGAATAACCTTAATCAAAAAGGTTTTAAGTAACAGGCCATCTATACCTATGGTTTACAAAGATTACTTAGAAGGAAGGTTAAGCGAATTGACGAATAAACAATCGGGGTCCTACAATCGTATGGCTCTTCAACCAAACATCATGAAATATTTTTACAGCTTAATAATAAGCATCATGTTTTTAATAACAGGATGCAGCTACATAAAAGACTATGACAAGCCCCATTTAGAATTAACGGGACAAAATCCATACAATTTGACAATCTCAAAATTCACCTGGAGTTATGGCACTACTGAGATTAATAAATTCAACGGCGACTTTGAGAAACTCGATGAGAAGGTATATAACCTATTGAAAGATAAAAAAGGCATTTGCAAAGTCTATCTCGAATCCACTTCAAAGGATGAGTATGGTAAAACAAATTCAGCTTCAGATTACATTGGAGATATTAATATTGATGAACTTAATAAGTTTGAAGACCGGGAATACTGGCACAAGAACGGTGGTACTTTACATTTACTATACCAGAAATTCATTTTAAAAAGCCGGGACAACTCTCCAAGCTTTCTATCAGATAGCGCAAAGATGAATTCAGTTAAATTTGACAGTATGTCACCACCTATAGTTCCCAGGAGGCAGGAAATTACACCGGCCACCACTAAAGTATATGGCTTTAGTACTCAAATGCTTTATCCATTGGCAGACGATAGAAACTCATTTAATAAAAATCAATTTATAGTTGATGGTACTATTACAGCAGCCGATGTAGATAACGGAGTTATGAAAGTAAAAGAAACAGATGGCGAAGAAATAATTGTTCAATTCTATCCGGACAACTGCTCATCTGCTGTTCGAAATGATTTAAAATTGGCAATTAAACCAGGGAACAGCATAAAATCAATATGTGCACAAGCTGATGCAAGAACAATGGTTCTTGTCACTGCTGAAATAACTGAAGCTTATTAATTAACATCAATTTACACTTAAACCTTATAATCATGTTTGAAGCCGTCCTTGGCACAATTGTCAGTATTGTCGTTTTTATATTAGTTGTTAGAACAGTCTTAAAATGGCTTAAATAGTAAAATTCGTTTAATTAAAGAGCCTGCTTATACGGTAGGCTCTATTTATACAACTATGAAATACAACCCGATCACAAAGGAACTTTACACAAATAGCGGCATGTTCTTAAAGAAACTGCATTGTCCTTTGGCAAAGCAATGGGAAGAACTACAACCAACTAATTTTTTAAAAGGTAAGATGTGCAATCAATGTAACAAGACTGTTTATGACACATCGCTGTTGAGCGATGAACAACTAAGTGCCCTTATAAAAAATGATATTCACACATGCCTTAAAATCGATCTGAACCAACAAAACCTAACCATCACCTATACCCACAATGAATGATCAAAACTTAAGAATTATCGCTACGGCAAGGTCGGAAAAAGCGATTAACGATGCTGTACTGCAAGGCTTTTGGCCGTTGGTCAAACCTGTTATACCATCACCTGAAATCAAAAGCAAATACGCTGTCCTACAGGATAAAGTAACAGGAAAGGTAAGTGTCATCCATGACTTTAGAGCCAAGGGATACAGTATCTTAGGCGACGATGAACAATCTCCAACTAAAACAGTGATAAATTTTACGAGCTATTACCCACATCATTTTGAATCGCCATTCGCTGCTTACCTTATCCCAAAAGATTTAGAGGTCAATGAAACAGTGTTTATTGAAGATTTAATTGAAGACATTGTTGGGGGTAGATGGAACCAAGGAGATACCTATCGATTAGAAAATTGCATGGCTGTTTGGGACGGTAAAGATTTTATTATATCTCACAATCCATCACAGAATGTTTTTGAGATGATTGGCTAAGTAAATTTAAAGAAACCAGATTGCTTAATGCGTTATGAATACTAAGATTACTCAAAACATATAATAAACCCATATATTTGATTCATATAATGTAAACATGAATAAGTTATGTTTAGGGTTTTTGTTTATGTCCTTTTTTATGTCTGCATGCAACGGACAATCTAAATCAAAAGTTTGGACTAAGAATTACGAACAAGGTCTCTACAATTACCTTGACTCCACTTCAAAACCTTCAATGCCAGATGACGTAAAGCGAGCTAAATATACTGAATTCACTATAACCCAACTTAAAAAAGAATTGCCAAATGGTTTGAATTCGGTTTCGAAGGATAGTCTTCATGCTTTGAATATTAAAATTGGTCGAGAATATGCATTGAAAGAATATGGCACAGGTAATGCTGAAATTAAACCTTATTATACAATATGGACTCCTTTAATTGAAAAAACTTTTCGAGAGGACTACCTTGCTGTTTTTCAAAATAAATATCCTAATGCTAAGACCAACAAGTTTTGTGATTGCGTAATTATGAAATTAAAGGCACGGTATCCTGATTCACTATTAGTACCCGTTCCTAAAGACATCAACTTAAAAGTTGCGATGGAATGCAAAAATATTTTTGAAACTCCGTAACATCTTATCAAGTCAAAAAAGTACAACACGCACAAGCTCAGTTTGCAAACAGAACCATATTTAACCATTCTCTCAGGAGTTGTTTAAGAGGGAATGGTGAAATCTGTTCTTTCCGCTCCGGGCCTTTTCAACACCAGGAAGATTGGAGTTCTTCGCTCTCAACCTCATCATAACATTACGCCAAGCTTCGTTAAGCATCAATAAGCTTTTTCAAAGCACATTAACGCTTAACCAGTTTACAACTGGCTTGTCATACTGTTTGATTTTCGCAGAGTCGCTTCATCACATTCACTCTCGCTATCCTTTTATACATTTCCCTCTACAGCACGCTATCGCTTATCTCTATCACTCAAAATATAAAAGTCTATATGTTCATCTTGTTTGGCTCACCTGCGTCTCGCAAAACGCTTCAGTCTTTTCACAGCATTTGATGCTAGCCTTTTCAGCACTTGTCTTATATGTTCAAATGCAGCGCCAAGCCTTTGTGAAGCATTCTGTGCAGCCGCCTATCGGCTCTCCCTTCACAGACGTTTTGCTCTGTTCGCAGGTCGGTTCGCGAACCTATTTGTAGATAAATAAGATATCATTATCTTTAGGAGATGCAATATAATTATGATACAGCACAAGTGTGTGTAAACGGGCACTTGATAAATGGAGCCATGACTATATATCCAATACAAGTTAAAGACTATTGTAGGGAATGTGGTGCAAAAACAATTAATAACTGCAAAAAATGCTCTGAACCTATTGAAGGTTATCCTTTTATGTTAGGTCGAGTCATTGGAGATCCTAAAAGATATCGGATACCTAAATATTGCCACAAATGTGGACAACAATATCCTTGGACTGAAAGCCGACAGGAAGCGGCTAAACAGCTAATTGAGCTTTCAGAAAATTTAAATTCTGACGAGAAAAATAATCTGATCAGTGCAATAAATGATATAGTAATTGATACGCCTAAAACTAGTGTAGGTGTACTTAGATTCAAGCAGGTTGTAGCAAAAGCAGGTAAAGAAGTTGCCGCAGGTTTGAAAGAGGTTTTGATAGATGTGGTTAGTGAAACAGCTAAGAAAGCTATTTGGGGTTAAATATATCAATGTGTTAACTGATGGCGGGACTTAGTATAAAAGATAGAATAAATATCGTTTATGGCGGTGGCGGACATGTGGTTATTCTGGGTGCTGGTGCAAGTATAGCCTCTACTATTTATAACTCAGAACCCAAAGGCAAAAAGCTTCCATCAATGGATAACTTTATCGATGTTGTCGGCTTAAGAGACTTACTGGAAGCGGCTCCTAGTAAATTAAGAGCGGATAACTTTGAAACTTTCTATAGTCTCTTACACGAAGACAATCCCTCATCAAGTTTAATTTTGGAATTGGAAATGAGGGTTCGTGATTACTTCGCTGATATGGAGTTACCGCCAAGTCCTACAATTTATGACTATTTGGTTCTGTCTTTAAGGCCAAGGGACTTAATCGCTACATTCAATTGGGATCCATTTTTGTATCAGGCTTGGACAAGGAATCATCATGTTGGTGACATGCCATATATCGCATTTCTTCATGGCAACGTTGCAATTGGCTACGATGATGAAGATAAAAGGTGTGGGCCAGCTGGCATGATATCCAAGAAAACTTACAACACATTCGTTCCAACCAAACTATTATATCCCGTAACGAAGAAAAACTACAACAATGATGAGTTTATCAGAAGCCAATGGGATATGACTAAAAGCTTTCTTAGTGATAAGTCAGTTGCAAGGTTCACGATATTTGGGTATGGCGCTCCTAAGACTGACCAAGAAGCAATGATGTTGCTCAATGATGCTTGGGGAACGAGTGATGATAGAGTTATGGAGCAAATGGAAATGATTGATGTAAGAAATGAGCAGGAGGTTAAGCGTAGCTGGAACACTTTTATTAATACACATCATTATGATTACGTAAACGATTATTTCCGGTCCTCTTTAGCAAGCAATCCCAGGAGAACTTTTGAAAGTTACCATCAACATAATCACCCTATGACTATTGATGAAGCATTAAGCGCATCTAATCCGGTTCCAAATGATTTTAAAACCCTCGAAGATTTGTGGGCCTGGCATAAACCGCTGATAGATGCAGAGGAAAAATGGAAGAGATCTTAGTAGCGAAATACATAAGATCGATCTCTTAACATTTCATCTAATTTAATTAAACATTATCGTAAATGAACAGGTTTGAAATAGAAACGATGAAGAGGGAGTTCCTTCCAAAGGGGCTACCTACACAGTTATCTAAATATCATCGAATCGATAAGTATCTTCATGAAAGCTTGCGTGGTGGGTACTTTTGGCATTCTAGTAGGACATCATTTAATGACCCTTATGATTGCTATAAACACCTTTTAACATTTGACGCATCAAATGAGCAATTGATTGAATATGCCAAGCGAACTCTCTTGCCGGGGGAAGACTTAGACTTGGTTACTAATTTTATATTAGAAGAACCAAACATGGTTTATGAAGCTTACATCAATAGCGTCGATTCTATATTAGACTCTCAGGGTATTTGTTGTTTCACTACAAACCATGAGAGCACATTGATGTGGTCACACTACGCACAACATCATCGGGGAGTATGCTTGGTCTTTGATACACATTGCGATGTGGAATCGTTCATGGTTGCCAAAGTGCGATACACAGATGAATTCATACCGAGAAATTACTTTGACAACCAAACCAATGCTGCTATGATATTACTTACCACCAAATCAAAGGCTTGGGAATATGAAGATGAGTATAGATTAATTGATATAAGACAAGGTGCAATACCCTATAAAAGAGAAGCTCTAAGATGTATTATATTCGGTTGCAAAACGAACCAAGAAGATATGTTGTCTATAATAAATACTGTAGAGACATCTGGTTATAAAAATGTTGAATACTGGGAGGCTTACACCTTGCCTAATAGCTTTAAAATAGCATTCCGACTTAAACCTTTGTTAGTATTGTAGAAGATAACATGACCAAAGCTACATCTGCCTACATGATTTAAAAGGTAACAATTCGAAACCTGCGTTTACTACACGATTTGAACCTGTTAGAGCAGCACAACCTATCAATGGTGTTCAAGGTAGATTATTTTAATTAGTTTATATACATAGTTATTAAAATCCTTATTTTAGAAGGCTAAACTCTACTAATTATGGAAGATACAGTTACTTGTCCAGTTTGTGATAATGAAAGTGCTTATTTTGATGGCGTGCAATATACGTGCCCGGATTGTGAACATAAATGGCCTTTTCACGGTCTCCCGAAACCGAAAGAGCAAAAATAGATTATTCATGCTTTGACATGCATACGATGCACCATCAAACATCGTGAATTTTTAAGTGATATAGTTAAGAAAGACTTTAAGGTAAAAGAGATGCGAACTACCCATCTTCCTATAAAGTTGCCCTAAACTATGCACCACCGATAAAGATGATTCATTGATCAATGAGCTTGGCCAACTTATAAAGATTTGTAATTATAAAATAACTTTAAACGCTACGCTTAATCAGCCTGGCGTTTATTATTAACCATCTCTTGATTAAACCCGTATAATGACGTGTCATTATTATCGCTAAATTTGAAAACCTAAATCAGAAACATGAACAATGAAAGCGATCATCAAAACGCGCGAATTAGAAGAAATCACATAAGAGACTTTCATCAACAAATTGAAACTAAACCAGATGTTTTCAACTTTTACAGTAACGTTATTTCGAGCATTTTAACACTTGTCGCTCTTATAGTGACTATTTATTTCTCTCTAAGTGCATTGAATAAAACTGACACTCAGAATAAAAATGCTGTTGAGCAACTAATTCAAGCGAAAGCTCAACTTATTTTAGCTCAACAACAGTTTCAATACTCTAAACAACTCCATTCTGAAGATTTAATCGCCTCCTCGATAAAAGATAGGATTACTAATGAGAGATTTATTAAGGATACGATTAAACAAGGGCAGCAAGAAAGAAGTCAAGAATTACGTTATAGGTTACAAGTTGGTTTTAATAAACAACAATACACAGTAAATAAAGGGCAGCTAAAAGCAATAGAAATTCAAGCGAAAACAGCTGAGGCTCAATTTTTTCAATCGCAGGATCAGTATAAGCAGCAGCAATATGAACAGAGGCCAATTTTCAATATTGATAGTGTAAGCGTTACTTCAATTAATATGGTAAAGTCAAGTATAAGATTCAATTTTTCCAATAGTGGAATTAGATCTGCGCATGTTGATAGCACAATTCTTGCATTTTATAATCCAAAAGAATTATGCCTAAGTGTAACATCAAACACCTCGAATTTAGATTTAGTTCCACGCACGAGCTTTTTGTCGACGTCTCCAATAAATATATACCAAGCTTGCTTGAACAGTAATTTAACGGTTTACTATCTGCTTATATATTATAGAGATAAAACCACAGGTGTGAGTCAAGTGGAACCGATTTTCTTTAAATATGAATATTCAAAAAATAAGCAGTTTATGTGGTCGAGAGTCACAGGGCCGTTAAAAGCTGAATTCGCCAATAAACTAAAAATTAAGAAAGTGCTTGTTATTGAGTAGGAAATTGGTTGGTCATGTCCTAAACGGCTTTCCTGTTTTTGGAAACTCCATTAAATACAAAACGCCAGGCTTCAGACTCAGCTTGGCGTTCTCGTTTACTTCTTTAGTATCCTTCTTCATCTTTGGCTGTAGCTTTATTGCTCAATTTGCATCTCATATCGATAGTTCTAGCTTTCAAAAGTTTATAAAGGAGAATTTCGAGCAATTTCAAAAGGAGAATATTCGAATCCTTAAGTAACGCTGCATCAAACTAATTCTTTTAAAGGTCAGCTTCGAAGTGGCTTATAACATTATGTCGAATGTGCCTCTTAGAAAATAGGGTAAATACAGATTAGCTACAAGCCGCACATTTTAATTCTTATACATATAAGAAAGTATGAAGTGTAAAAGAAATGTGCGGCTACAAAATCACCCACCACACATATAATATAATCAATACTGGCAAGCAAAATTAGCCAGTTAATCCGCAAACGGTACCCTTAACCCTCATGCTGCCACAACACAAGGTAGTATCAAAAACTTTAGAGCTTTCACGGCATAAACCCACGTTGCCACTTCTCTATCTATTTATTCCATGTTCCTGAAAGTTTATTGCTCTCCACCTTGACCTAATTGCGTCTTACAGGCTGTAGGGCTGCCATAATTAATCATTTATCCATTCACTTAAAATCTTAAAAGATTATGGCAACTACAACACAACCAACCGTACCACAAAACACATTCGTCGACACCTATCAAGAGGTAACAGATGCAGTTATCAAAGCACTAGAAGAGGGCACAATCATTTGGCAATGTCCCTGGAACCAGGTTGGCCTACCAAAGAACATAACTACTAATGTTAATTACCGGGGCTGGAACCTATTCCTTCTTAACTTTCATTCAATGATCAAAGGCTATGCGATACCTTACTACATTACTTACAAACAAGCTAGCCAACTTAAAGGCTCAATTAAGAAAGGCGAGAAAGGAATAAGAATTATCTATTGGGCACAAATTGACTTAAATAAGCAATCAGACGAGGCTACTTTACAACCAGCCGATGAATCAGCAAAACCAAGAATCATTATGGTTCCTAAAACCTACACTGTTTTTAATATAGCTCAAACAGAAGGAATTGAATTCCCTTGCTTCGAAGCAGAATTGCGAACCGAAACAGAGATAATAGAAGCTTGCGAAAACATCATTATAGACATGCCAAATAAGCCAGTTATCCGCAAGAATGGCACCAGCGCATACTATCAGCCAACTACTGATACTGTTGTCGTACCAAGCTTAAAACGATGCAAATCTAACGAAGGGTATTATAGTACACTATTTCATGAACTGGCACATAGTACAGGCCATGAAAGCAGATTGAATCGTAAAGAGCTTTTAGCTTCGGATGGCTTTGGCACTGCTACCTATGCTAAAGAAGAGCTTACCGCGGAAATGACAGCAGCATTTTTAAGTGCCATAACCGGCATTGGCCAAGCAACTATCGACAACAGTGCAGCCTACATTGAAAGCTGGCTTAAGGCTCTGAAAAATGATAAAACGTTAATTATTAAAGCTGCTGCACAGGCGCATAGAGCAACTGATTACATCATGCAAGTGACTTATGAAACTGCATAAACTTAAAGCCCTTCGGGGCTTTTATATCAAATCTGATGTAAAAATTTATGTCAAACCGTAACCTGGGATAAAGCTTGATGTTTTGGCACAACGATGAATGTTTAAAGTTTGTATATTTAAAAAAAACTTTACATGATCACTCGTTTTAGAAAAATCTATCCGCTTTTTGCGTTGTCACTATTATTATTTGCGCTACTAAATTCTTGTAAGAAAAGCGCTACGCAAAGTCCCTTAGCGAACCTTAATATAGATGTTAGTAAAGGCGGTTTTGGCGTTGTTGTTACCATAACTGGAACAGGCTTTAGTTCAAACCAAATCGATGACCACGTTACATTTAACGGTAAACCTGCAGAAGTTATATCGGCAAGTACGGATAAATTAATAGTAAAGGTACCTGTGGGTGCAGGAACCGGTAATGTATCTGTATCGGTTAACGGAGCCACTGTAACAGGGCCTATTTTTACCTATACTTTAACTCCCCTTGTAACCACATATGCGGGCAGCGGTATAAAAGGATATGCAGATGGTACCAGCAAAAAAGCGGCTTTCACTTACCCTATTGCTATTGTAGTTGATGCCAATGATAATTTATATGTTTCTGATGCAGGTGACGGAATCTCGCGTGTTCGTAAAATATCTCCGGATAGCGTTGTGACAACGTTGGTAACTTTAAGAGATGCCCCGTCTGGTACTCCTCCATTCGAATACATAATGGCTATGAAAATTGGCGCCGATGGAAATATTTATGCTGTAGAGAATGGCGGCGTTGTGAGAAAGATCACAATGAGTGGCATAGTTACCACATACTATAGAGGATCTGGCGGCGCTGCGGGAATAGCGTTCGATAAATCAAATAACATGTATATTTCGTTATCAAAGTCTAACCAGGTCCAGGTAGTAACGCCTGCCGGCGTAGCAAGTAATTTTGTCGGCACGGGCGGATATGGCGACACTGATGTTTTCCTTGGATCTTTCTCTAACAATACGGGGATTGAATTTGATGCCGCAGGTTTATTATACATTGCCGATTTTAACAATAACAAGATCAGAGTTGCGGGTGCCGATCGGCACGTAACTACTATTGTTGGATTTAGCCAACCGGGAAGCATTAATGGAAACGCACACGACGATGGCCCATTAGCATCAGCTAAGCTGGGCAATCCAAATGACATTAAATTTGATGCGGCAGGAAACCTTTATTTTACCGATTCGGGCAATCATATGGTGCGCATGATTGATGCGGCACACACCAGGGTAACTACGATTGCCGGTACAGCAACCGCAACCGGGGGATATAAAGACGGGGCCGGATCTGTCGCGTTGTTTAATGTACCCACCTGTTTGGCTATTAGTAAAGCAGGAACTATTTTCGTTACTGATCAGGTCAACAATGTTATACGCAAAATAGTTATGATTTGAAGAAATGAGTCAGGAATATTACCAACTCTTTGTTTTAGGCCATAGCTGCGGGTTATCAGATAGAACTATGCTCCAAATGATCCCCGAGCATGAAAAGTCTAGGTCTATAAAAATATTTTACCATGAACATAACAATGTAAACAATTTCGTCAGTCTCAAACATGAGATTGCACGGCACTTTACTGATAAGGGGTTGATGAGGAAGAAAATCAGATCTAAACGAGGTTCTGTCCCCATGCCACAGCATGATATCGCCTAATGAAACTATTTTTTATAAGGTACAATTCGCAATTATAATCAATATCCAAGCGCAGTACCTTTTAAAGAATTAGGGAAACTTTGTTCTTAACCTCTATCCAAACTCCATTCTAAACATAGAATTACACCACTTCAATTCAAGATTTATACCACTGCTATAAAGCCTAATATTTCAATATTTCTGAATTGACCAAATTGTCATTTGAACTCTCATTTCGAAGTTTACCTTTTAAAAAATAAAGAAAGCATTGCACCAACAACTCTATCCTAAATAGAATATATCAATTCAAGATTTTAACTACCTCTATAAAGTAAGAAATTACTATTATTCTGAATTAAGAGAGAAGAGAGTGAGAATGATTATTCAGCAAAGTTAGGCGTGAGGATTGATGCAAGGCAAGGAATTTCCGGCATAAACACAACCCTAACCACAACCTTCATTTATTCCGTTCCTCCTTGCATTTAATCAATCCATAAACCTGTATGGGCATCATAATCATTCATTCACTTAAAATAAAAACAGTTATGGAAAACACAAGTTAAAGTCGATTGATACAATCAATCAGATAGCTTACATTAGCTAAACAGTTCATTAATTTATTTACAAGGTTAGATTGTTTGCAAACAGTTTGCAAATTAGAATTTACGTGGTATAAAAGAGGGTAGGGAATGCAAGGGGTGCTTTTAAATGAGTTAGATAGGTTAAGTAGCAAATAAGGCACAAAACATCCAAATTGACTATAAAAAGCCTTTTACACTTCAAATAATTTTCGTTTCTTTGCCATCCCACAAAAACAATTGACTTGGTAGCTCAGCTGGTAGAGCAACTGACTCTTAATCAGTGGGTCGAGAGTTCGAGCCTCTCCCAGGTCACTTAACAATCAAGTATTTACGAATAGGATTTGTAAATACTTGATTAGTTTCTCACACAATTAATCTTTTTAAATCAGGGCTACTATTATTTGAAGAACTACAACTGGTTTGAAGTAAGTCTTTTTGCTTTGTTTGATAATTCAATATTATATCTTTCAAGCAAATTTAAATATTTGCCTTTCCAATGATCATTAGCCTCAATTTTATCATAATTAACTATTGAAGGTGACATAGAAGATCGTAATGCATATATACCTTTAAAATCTTCACTGGTAAATAAAGATGGGAACTCTTTAGAAAAGTCATGCCTGATAATGTGTCCAATACGGCGAATTACATCCGATTTTAGTTCTTTTTGATTGAACCAATTGTACATAGATCTCCGGTTTACATCCAAATCTTTCGCTAAACTACTGATGTTATATCCATTTTTTCGTACTATGTATTCTACTATTTGTCCTTGATGAGTGTTCATAAGCTTCATAAATGAAACCACATTTATACAAATTGAAACCCATTTTAAAGGTGTACAACTTTAGGTTGTTAAATACACACATTAAGAGTTTCATTTAAATATACTGACATTTAAAATGCAAAAATTAACTATTGGTTAAAATGATATTGCTTATTTTTTTACTATTTAAAAATACCTGTATTACAATTAATACACATTTATATTGTAATATATACACTAAACAAAGTGATTATTAAGTAAAAAAGCAAACATTCAAGTGTGTTCTTGGATATTTGTAATTCAAAAAATTAATTTAATTTTTAAAAGCCATTAAATCACTTCCGGTAGCATGACAGAACGTCTTCACCTACACTATTAACTTTTTACACTCCATTCACTAACGGCTTCACTTTCTTGCCTAACAACTCTATAGCCTTCAATAATTTTTCATGTGGCAGGTTGGCATTATCCATTTGAAATGTAACCCGGGAGATACCGCCCAATGCCTCACTATGTCGAATTATTTTGGCTGCTACTTCTTTTGGCCCTCCAATTATGATTGCGCCTTTTGGGCCGGCTACCGCATCAAATGCTGGGCGTGTCACTGGTGGCCATCCTCGTTCGCGGCCAATTTTTGTGAAAGTTTCTGCATAGCCGGGATAATACTCTTCAACGGCCTGTTCTGTGGTTTCTGCCACATAACCAAGCGAATGCAAACCTACTTTAAGTTTCCCGGGTGCATGGCCGGCTCTTTTCCCGGCCTCTTTGTACAAATCAATCAGAGGACGGAAACGGTGTGTTTCGCCACCAATAATGGCTACCATTAAGGGCAAGCCAAGCACACCGGCACGCACAAATGATTCTGGCGTACCACCCACACCCAGCCATACCGGCAATGGGCTTTGAACAGGTCTTGGATATATTCCTTGCCCGGTTAAAGCGGGTCTGAACTTGCCAGTCCAGTGTACATGCTCATTATCTAATAGCTTTAATAACAGTTCCAGTTTCTCAGAAAAAAGCTGGTCGTAATCATGTAAATTAAACCCAAACAGAGGGAAGGACTCGGTAAAGGATCCACGGCCAACTACCATTTCGGCACGGCCATTAGAGATAAGGTCAAGCGTGGCGGCGTTTTGGAAGACCCTTACAGGGTCGGCAGCGCTTAAAACAGTTACTGCACTTGTAAGGCGTATTTGTTTTGTTCGTGCCGCAGCCGCAGCCAGTATTATAGCAGGGGCTGAGTCTAAAAACTCTTTACGATGATGTTCGCCAATGCCAAATATATCAAGGCCCGCACGGTCAGCTTGTTCAATGCGGTCAAGCAACTGTCCCATGGCCTCCGCATCAGTAATATTTGGTCCGGTGCCTTTATATGTGGCAGCAAAACTGTCAATCCCAACTTCCATAAGTGTGTTTTTTATTGACAAAATACGTTTTAATAAAATACTTTCACCTGTCATTTAGTAAAATGACAGCGGGTAAACTTAGGCGTACCACGTGTATGCTGATGGGCTTACTCATCCCATTATTTGTTTTCTATTAAACAGAAACGCCAGACATTAAATCCGGCGTTTATATAAATATGTTTGTAATATTCTATTAGTTACGCCATAGCATACATTTCTTCGCGCTGTTTTTGTACCACATCGCTATTTATATACTCATCATAGGTCATTAGCTTGTCAATTACACCTGCAGGGGTTATTTCAATAATGCGGTTTGCAACAGTTTCAACCAGTTCATGATCTCGTGAGGTGAAGATGATATTTCCTCTAAAGTCTTTCATGCCATTATTTAATGCTGTAATTGATTCCAGGTCAAGGTGGTTGGTTGGCTCATCAAGCATTAAAAGATTGGCCGATTGCAGCATCATGCGGCTAAACATGCAGCGCATTTTTTCGCCACCGCTTAATACATTGCTTTTCTTTAACACTTCCTCGCCGCTGAAAAGCATCCTGCCTAAAAAGCCACGTATGAATTGGTCGTCCTTATCGCCGGTTGAGTACTCACGTAACCAGTCTATCAGGTTCATATCCTTGCCTTTAAAATATTCGGCATTATCAATAGGAATATCTGCTGCGTTTACAGTAACACCCCATTTAAAACTGCCCTGGTAGTCTTCATCGCGTCCGGTTAAAATATCATAAAAGGCCGATGTAGCCAAACTGTTTTGTGATAGAACAGCAACCTTATCGCCTTTATTTAGCATAAAGCTTACGTTAGCAAAAAGTATTTCGCCGTTAAGACTTTTGCCCAATTTTTCGGTTTGCAATACCTGGTCGCCAATTTCGCGGCCTTGGTTATTGAATATAATTCCAGGGTATTTACGGTTTGATGGTTGTATCTCATCCAAATTAATTTTATCAAGCGCTTTTTTACGACTGGTTGCTTGTTTTGATTTAGATGCATTGGCACTAAAGCGACGGATAAATTCCTGTAATTCTTTCACACGGTCTTCCGTCTTCTTGTTCTGATCTGAGCGTTGTTTTAAAGCCAACTGGCTTGATTCATACCAGAATGTATAGTTACCGGTGTAAATAGTCATTTTAGCAAAATCGATATCCACTACGTGGGTACAAACAGTATCTAAAAAGTGCCTGTCGTGCGATACTACCAGTACAATAGCTTCATATGATGCCAGAAAATCTTCCAGCCAGGTAACAGTGTGTATGTCCAGGTCATTGGTAGGCTCATCCAGTAACAAAATGTCGGGCTTACCAAACAAAGCCTGAGCTAATAAAACACGTACTTTTTGAGTGTTATCAAGATCCTTAACTAATTTATAATGAAATTCTTCCTTTATACCCAAATTACTTAGTAGGGTAGCTGCATTACTTTCGGCATTCCAACCATCCATTTCGGCAAAAAGGTTTTCCAATTCACCTGCACGTTCACCATCGGCATCTGTAAAATCTTCTTTTAAATAAATAGCATCCTTTTCTTTCATAACGGCATACATTTCTTTGTATCCCATCATTACTGTTTCAAGTACAGTAAAGTCATCAAAAGCATAGTGGTTTTGGCTTAAAACAGCCATTCGTTCGCCAGGGGTAAAACTTACCGAACCGCTGGACGGATCAATCTCACCTGATAGTATTTTTAAAAATGTTGATTTCCCTGCGCCGTTTGCCCCAATAATGCCATAGCAGTTACCCTGGCTAAATTTTAGGTTAACATCTTCAAATAAAGTTCGTTTTCCGTAACGTAGGGATAAATTAGATACCGTAATCATGCTGCACTTATAATTTGTGCAAAAATACAGTAAATACTTAATTTAATTAAATGAAAGGGGTAATTACCCCTTTCATTTTCATGAGAGAAATTTACACTACATTAACTGATGTGTAATTATTACATTTTTTTTTAAATAAAACGTAACAAAATACTTTACCATACGTATAAGTACAGGAATATAGCTCTGGAGTAGAGTTTTTAAGTGTTCTTAACAATCAATTAATAATATAAACAAATCATCCTAACCCCCAGTAGACATGATAATCACTATTGTAATTTGCCTGTTCGTAATAAATGCATTAATTATGGTATATGATGTAAAAGTTAATAAAGACTTTTAATTATAAATCAATAAAAATTCATTTATTTAAATATCTCAATTAAATTCTGCGTTTCTTCGTTAGCAAGTTTTTGCAACGGGCCGGATGCCAGCATTTTCATAAGCATATTCAGATCTGCCGTGATTGTGAATTTTGCTTGCGAAGTGTTATTGCTTGCAGATAATTCCCATTTAAGTTGCATATCAAATGGCGGTTTTTCAGCAGGGATGATAACTATCTCTCGGTTTGTGATGCGCCCGCTTATTTTTAAAGAAAGCTTGGTTATATTCTCAATATTAAAACTTGCCTCATTAGCTGTTGATTGCCATTCGGTTATTTTATCAGGCATTAGCTGCCTGTGATTATTCATATCGGCCAAAAAGTTGTAAACCTGCTCAACAGGTTTATTAATGGTAACAGTACTTTCAAAAACACTCATTTTATTGCCCCCAGGTTGATGGTTGTTCGCGCCATTGTTTAAGCATTTCTACATCGCTGGCAGATATATACTGCTTCTCTTCGGCATATTTTATTAAAGCGTTGTAGTTAGATAATGTAAAAAACGGGCATTTAGCATCTTTAAAATTCTCGGTAGCAATATCAAACCCATAGCTAAAAATAGCGGCCAGGCCGGCAACAGTATAACCTGCTGCACGTAAAGCATCAACTGCCTGCAGGCTGCTCTTTCCTGTGGATATAAGATCCTCAATTACCACAACACGTTTACCCGGAGAAATTTCGCCTTCAATTAAATTACCTGTGCCGTGTTCTTTAGGTTTGGCACGTACATAAATAAAAGGCAGCCCTAATTCCTGTGCTACTAATGCACCTTGCGGTATACCAGCTGTAGCAACACCTGCAATACAACCAACAGAACCAAACATTTCTTGTATAGCTGAGGTTAATTGTTGACGGATGTAAGTACGGATTGTTGGATGGGATAGCGTAACCCGATTATCGCAATATATAGGCGATTTCCAGCCTGATGCCCATGTAAAAGGATTATTAGGTTGTAATTTAATTGCTTTAATTTGCAGCAGAAATTCAGCTACTTGCTCTTCTGTTTCACTATTGATAAACA
>JAQBNZ010000228.1 GCA_028288285.1 Mucilaginibacter sp. | reverse complement strand
TTACAACATTTATAACATTTTTAACTAATTTTGTATCTATGATTGATTTGCCTGTAGTGCCAGTAAGTCAGCCGCAACGTAAGCCAGATTGGCTTAGAGTTAGGCTACCTGTAGGGAAAGAATACGCCCACGTGCGTGGTTTGGTTGATGAGCACAAGCTGCATACCATTTGCGAAAGTGGTAATTGTCCAAATATGGGTGAGTGCTGGGGAGCCGGTACAGCAACCTTTATGATATTGGGTAACATTTGTACCCGTTCATGCTCTTTTTGCGCCGTTGCAACAGGCCGCCCTTTGGCAGTTGACACAGATGAGCCTAACCGTGTAGCTAGCTCGGTTAAGCTAATGCAGGTGAAACATTGTGTTATTACATCGGTAGATCGCGACGATCTGAAAGATGGTGGTTCAACCATTTGGGCCGAAACCATTAATGCTATCCGCAGGGAAAGCCCTGATACTACACTGGAAACTTTATTGCCCGATTTTAGGGGGATATGGGATAACCTTGACCGCGTGCTTGAAACCCGGCCAGAAGTGGTATCACATAACTTAGAGACCGTGCGCCGCCTAACCCGCGAAGTGCGTATACAAGCTAAATACGACCGCAGCTTGGAAGCCTTAAAAAGAACATCGGCAACTGGTTTACGCACAAAATCTGGCATTATGCTTGGCTTGGGCGAGAAGGAAGAAGATGTTTTAGAAGCAATGGATGACCTGCTGGAAGCCGGTGTACATATTTTAACACTGGGCCAGTACTTACAGCCAACTCGTAACCACCACCCGGTAATTGACTGGATACATCCAGACCAATTTGCAAGCTATAAAGAATGGGGATTAAAAAAAGGATTCAGATACGTTGAAAGCGGCCCGTTGGTACGGTCATCATATCATGCTGAAAAGCATTTATTTGAAATGTAATTAATAGCCGCTGCCGATGCTTTTACAGTAACACTTGAGCCAATGGGTGGTAATGTTAACCCAACGCTTAACCAAATGGTTGCTATGAGAGCTGCAAAATAGCAAAGTATAAGTAGTTTACCTATGTAAAAAGGCAGGTTTGCATTGCAAATCTGCCTTTTTTATATTATGTATTTAGCTATCAAAAAAACCAAAATAAAAAATTATTGTTAATGTAACTATTATATATATGCAACGTCATATATATACTTAGTTTGAAGTATTTGTTCTTTATAAGATCAGTTAATAGTTAATTAGAAAACGGATGTATAATACTTGCATCCGTTTTTTTTATGCCTTTAATTTCGCCATGGTTAATGGTATTTGAGCTATGATCTTTCCTGGCAGCACCACATGCATACGGTTGGGTAATGCCAGCTCATCTCCGACCTTACCATGAATATACACTCCCAATATGCAGGCATCCTGCGGAGAGTATTTTTGTGCCAGTAAAGAGGTAATAATACCTGTTAGCACATCGCCCATACCGCCGGTGGCCATAGCAGCATTACTGGTAGAGTTAAAGTATAGCTTCCCTCCCGGTGTAACAGTAATAGTATAATGGTTTTTAAGTATAATGTTGATGTTATATTCAGCAGCCTTTTCTTTGGCCGTTTGCAGGCGCTGCCACCAACTCGTATGTTCGCCAAATAAACGGTCAAACTCTTTCATATGCGGCGTTAAAATGCTTCCTGCCGGTATCTTTTTTAGTAAAGCTTTATTTTCTGCCAGTATATTTAAAGCATCGGCATCAATAACAACCGGCTTTTTATAATTATCAAATACCGCTTTTAGTAGTTTTAGCGTATCGGGCCCCTTTCCTAAACCCGGACCAACGCCTATAGTGTTGAATTTATCCCAACCAATATCAGGTGTTTTGTTTTCACTGCGTATTATAGCCATCACTTCGGGCATGGAACTGTTTAGAGCAACCAGGCCGCTTTGCGGAATACAGGCGGTAGTTAGTCCGGCCCCCGTGTGTGCACATGCCGAAGAAGATAGTAATGCCGCTCCCATGGTTTCGTCCTTGCCGGCTATGATTAATGCATGCCCGTAGGTGCCCTTATTGCTAAATTTATGACGAGGTTTTATCAGCTTGCGGGCGTCCTTTTCCTCTACAAAAAAATAGGGTGTATTAACCGTGCTGATGAAATCTTCGCTTAACCCAATTTTAACCGCTTCCCAGCAAGCAATATGTGGGGCAGATTCGGGCAGTAAAAAATTCAGTTTAGGCTGCTGAAAGGTAATTACCAGGTCGGCCCTTAGGATGGTAGCATCTTTAGTTATCTCGCCTTCGGTATAAAACCCGGTAGGTACATCAACCGCAACTGTGGTTTTTTGTAAGGAGTTGAGGTATTCAACCAACGCATTGTAATCACCTGCAAGAGGTTTATTTAAGCCGCTGCCCAGCATGGCATCAATAATTAAATCTGCCTTTTCTTCTGATGGCTTGGATTTGATCTCACTTACAGGTATGCTGGTTTTCTTTAACCTTTCCAGATTGGTGTTGAAATCATCGCTTGCTTTGTCAGAAAAGCGGGTGATCTTCACGTCTATATTGCAGTACCCATGCTCACATAAAATACGCGCGATGGCCAGTCCATCGCCACCGTTATTGCCCGTGCCACAGTAAACCGCTATGGTTTGTTTTTTATCAGGAAAGTGATTAATGAACCAGCCCACAAAAGCCTTTGAGGCCCGCTCCATTAGGTCTATAGATGAGATAGGCTCATGCGTTATAGTATAAGCATCCGCTTCGCGTATTTGTGATGAGATGAGTAAAGGCAGCATATTACCCTAAAGGTAGGATTTATGTGTTTTGTTTTTGGGAAGAAAGATTAATAGTGATACTTACACTGTAATATTACAACAGCCTCGTTATCTATTTTGTATACTAAACGATGTTCTAAAGTTATTCTCCTTGACCACCAACCAGCCAGGTTATGTTTCAATGGTTCGGGTTTACCACTACCTTCAAATGGCATTCTTTCAATTTCTTTTACTAAAGAATTAATCTTTTTTAAAGTAGCTTTATCTGTGCTTTGCCAATATAAATAATCTTCCCACGCCTGGTCAAGGAAAATTATTTTCATTCTTCAATCAGGTTTCTTTCTTTACCTGAACCCTTTTCGTAATTTTCAATGCCTTGTAGTAACCTTAAGGCATTTTTTGGGCTTTTTAATAGATAGAAGGTTTCTTCCATACTTTCATAGTCCGACTTAGAAAGTACAACAACATCTTCTCCATTAGCACTTGTAACAAAGAGCGGGGTATGGTTATTTCTTACCTTATCCAAGTATGATTTTAGCTGCAGCCTAAAATTTGTATAAGTGGTAACCTGCATGATAAATAAATTTTAATAAAGATAATAACTATAAAGCGCATGTACAAGTTTCTGTACAATCACTACTTTATCCGCATCTCTTTCTTTAAGAACTGCCCGGTAAAGCTTTCTTTAACCTTACACAAACCTTCGGGTGTACCGCTGAAAAGTATTTTACCACCACCCGAGCCACCTTCAGGGCCAAGGTCAATTACATGGTCAACAACCTTTATAACATCCAGGTTATGCTCAATTACTAATACGGTATTGCCTTTATCAACCAGTTGATATAGTACACCAAGCAATACATTAATATCTTCAAAGTGCAAACCTGTGGTGGGTTCATCTAATATGTAAAAAGTATTACCGGTGTCTTTTTTGGATAGCTCTGTAGCCAGCTTAACACGCTGTGCTTCACCACCAGATAAAGTAGTTGACGATTGCCCCAATGTGATATAGCCCAAACCAACATCAAAAAGTGTTTTAACTTTACGGTAGATGGCCGGAATATGTTCGAAAAATGGTGTAGCATCTTCAATACTCATATCAAGCACATCACTGATGGATTTACCACGATAACGTACTTCCAATGTTTCGCGGTTGTAACGGCGACCACCGCATTCCTCGCATGGTACCTGCACATCAGGTAAAAAGTTCATTTCTATCACCTTTTGGCCCGCGCCCTGACAGGTTTCGCAACGCCCGCCCTTTACGTTGAACGAGAAACGGCCCGGTTTGTAACCCCGGATACGTGATTCGGGCAGTGCTACAAACAGATTACGGATATCAGAGAACACTCCCGTATATGTAGCGGGGTTTGAGCGCGGTGTACGACCTATTGGTGTTTGGTCTATCTCAATTACTTTATCAATATGCTCCAGTCCTTCAATTTTTTCATAAGGCAGCGGGTGTTTTTTGGCTCTGAAAAAGTGATGATTAAGGATAGGGTATAAGGTTTCGGTGATTAGGCTTGATTTACCACTGCCCGATACCCCTGTTACCCCAATCAGTTTACCCAAAGGGAAATCGACAGATACCTTTTTTAGGTTATGGCCGGTAGCTTTTTTAAGGCTTAATATTTTACCATTGCCTTCGCGGCGTTGTTTTGGGGTAGCAATTTCCCGCTCGCCGTTAATATATGATGTGGTAAGAGTATGGCAGGCCATGAGTTCGGCTGGAGTGCCTTGTGCCACTATTTCGCCGCCATGTACACCTGCAGCCGGGCCCATATCTATTACATGGTCGGCTTCCAGTATCATGTCCTTATCGTGCTCAACAACTAAAACAGTATTACCCAGGTCGCGCAGGTTCTTCAAAGCGTTTATTAAACGCTCGTTATCGCGCTGGTGCAAGCCAATGCTCGGCTCATCCAAAATGTACATTACATTCATTAGCTGCGAACCTATTTGTGTTGCCAGCCTTATGCGCTGCGCCTCGCCGCCTGATAGTGTTTTGGCTGTACGATCTAAGGTTAAATAGCTTAAGCCCACATCCAGCAAAAAGCCAATGCGTGCGCGGATCTCTTTTAAAATTTCTTTAGCAATAACATTCTGACGCTCGTTCAGCCTGTCTTCCAGATTGGTGAACCAGATGTTAAGCGTGGTAATATCCATACAGGCCAGCTCAAAAATGTTTTTCGCATCTACCTTAAAGTGCAGCGATTCTTTTTTAAGACGGGCACCATCGCAAACCGGACAAGTACGCAATACACGATAGTTTTCCATATCGTCCATGCCCTCGTCATTACGGCGTTCCTGCTGTTCTTCCAGCATCCGGATTATACCATCAAACGAGATCTGGTAGTTTTGTACGTTCCACTTATTGTATTCAACCGCAACGGTGATCATATCCGGCGAACCATTCAGGATAATATCCAACTGATCGCGCGTTAATTTTTCTATTGGGGTAGATAAAGAGAACTCGTATTTTTTGGCCAGCGCTTTCAGTACCTGGAAGATCCATGTTTCGCGGTACTCACCAATTGGGGCAAGGCCACCATTAAGGATGCTTAATTTAGGATTTGGCACAACCGATGCTTCGTCCACTTCAAATATATAGCCCAGGCCGTTACATTTTTCACAAGCGCCATAAGGCGAGTTGAACGAGAAGGTATTTGGCTGAGGCTCGTCATATGATATCCCCGATACAGGGTCCATCAAAAACTTGCTGAAATAGGCTGTATTGTTATCCTTGTCAGCAATACGGATAATGCCTTTTGAGATCTTTAAAGCCGACTGTAACGAGGTGTATAAACGCTTGCTATCCGCTTCGCTTACCACTAAGCGGTCAACCACAATATCAATATCATGTATCTTGTAACGGTCTACCTGCATTTTGGGCTCCACATCGGCAATAGCGCCATCAATGTAAACCTTCAGGTAACCTTGCTTACGTATCTGCTCAAATAATTCGCGGTAGTGGCCTTTACGGGCTTTTACCACGGGTGCCAATATGTTAACTGGTTGCCCGTCGAACTTTTCAAAAATGGTTTTCAGGATCTGGTCTTCGCTCATGCGCTCCATTTTTTCACCGGTGGTGTAGGAGTAGGCATCGCCTGCGCGTGCAAAAAGCAAACGCATAAAATCATATATCTCGGTAATAGTACCAACAGTACTGCGCGGGTTTTTGCTGGTTGTTTTTTGCTCAATGGCAATAACCGGACTCAAGCCCGATACCTTGTCGACATCCGGACGCTCCATGCCGCCCATAAACTGGCGGGAGTAGGCCGAAAATGTTTCCATGTAACGGCGCTGTCCCTCGGCATAAATGGTATCAAATGCCAGCGACGATTTACCGCTGCCGCTTAACCCGGTTATAACAACCAGCTTATTACGCGGAAAAGAAACATCAATATTTTTTCAATTATGTACCCGGGCCCCATACACTTCAACTTCACTTTGCTCACCCAGGTCTAACGGTTTTTCAATCATATTTACTTCAGAAACAAGGCAGATACAGCTTGGTTTGCTGTGGCCGCGTTAATACTAAAAAAGTTCGCAAATATACGCAAAAGGGGCGGTGTTTCATAGGGTTAGCACCGGCAGGAATATACTGTTTAATGTAAAATTTGGGTGAGGTATTTAAAAGCATATCATTGCGAGAAGCGCAGCGACGTGGTAATCTTGTAGGATGTTAGGTCTGCTACATTAACGTCATGCCGAATTTATTTAGGCATCTTTTTGTACGGTAGCCGACTTGTCCAGAGGTGCACTGGTTGAAGTTTTCAAATCGACCTAAAATATTGAAAGAATTATTCTTGCGTAGTTAAGCTGAAAGCTTTAAAAGTTGTAGGTAGAAGTTACGCTAAAGCTAAACTTTGACCAGTGGGAGTAATAGCAATTTTAATAATAAGCTCTATATATAAAGCCTAATTATATCTTTGATGAGATTATGACTTAGTTATCTTATCAATAATGCATGTATTTAATATTTTATGGAAATAAAAGAAAAGTCAGTTATAAATAATGCTGTCTTAAATGGTTTTATCTTCAATTTAGCAAACACATTAATAGCTAAATTTTTTGGACGTTCAATAAAAAGAGATTTAGAATACAGAGGGTCAGAAATTGTATATCATTATACATCATTTGAAAGCTTTCAAAAAATAATTACAACCGAAAGTTTAATTGCAACAAACGTGCTTTATTTAAACGACACTAATGAATTCAAATATGGTATTGATATGTTTGAATTTTCATTGGAAGAAATTCTTAAAAAGAAGAAAACAAGTAAATTAATAATCAGCATCATAGAAGATATTTACAACAAAATACATGAGTCAAATATATCTGATAATTATGTAACATGCTTTTCAGCTGAAAAGGATCAGCTAAGTCAATGGCAAGCATATGGAGATTCAGGCCGAGGGGTTGCAATAGGGTTCAAAGTTACTTCACTTTCAAGATGTTTCCAGTATCATGCCGTAGGAGCTTGGGTAGAGTATGATATTTATAGAATGATGAATAATATAACTTTAATAAGCTCAGAGTTTTTTAACAGCTATTCAAAATTAGTGAAGGAATTTGCTTTTGAAGACGAACGGCATGCAATTTCAATTGCATCGGAATTATACTTATCTCAACTCTTACCAACATTTATTGGACATTATAAGAATAGCAATTTTAAGCAAGAGAAAGAATATAGATTAGCTTTAAAAGAGGGTAAATATATACAACCTATTGAATTGGATTTTATGGTAAAAAACAAATCATTACTTGTGCCATACACTAAATTCATATTGAAAAACAGAGATATTGATGATCATTTTAAAGATATACCAGAAGATATGAGACCAGCCGTTAAACCTACCACTGTACAAACAACCTTACCGATTGAAGAAATTGTTTTGGGTCCATGCGTTGAACAGGCATTTACTGAACCAGGTTTAAAAATGTTTTTGACGAAGTATGGTTATGAGCATATTGAGATTAAGAAATCTTGTATTCCTTTAAGGAATTTTTTATAATCAAATAAAGGCAGCGTTGCTTAGGCTCTTATTACCGCACCTCTTTCAAGTACGTCGTACAAGATTTATCACCGTCCCTTACTACCAGCTACCACACACATCAAAAGGATAATGCATGTCAACAATAGCACATCCCCAGATCCTTCGCTCTCGCTCAGGATGACAAAAATGATTGGTATTCCGCGTTAAGGATTGCAGCGGATACCGGCCTTGTGGCTAAGGCCTGTGCAGTATGAGCGGAAAGCCTGCCCGCAGGGAACGCCCTTATGAAAGAGATAAGAATCAAGAAACAAGAGCCAAGAGACAAGAACATTCAGTTGCGGGCATGGCGACTACCTTTCAGTCGGGGATTATTAATGATTTTGTTTTTTCTTAATGGAATTAATGAGCTCCCTACGGTCGGTTGCTTCGTTTCTCGCAATGACGCGTGGGGGAGTTGTACAAAAAAAAGCCACCTATCGAGGTGGCTTTTTTTAAGTGCTCCGTAATATAAAATTACTTTAATTCATTGCCAAAAAAGGCAGTTTCGGTGTTTTTTGCAAATGGCCATACATGTTTTTATAACCATATTTTAAGGGGTTATTAATAATTTCTTTCATGGCAATTATTTTGTACAGGTATGAACCGGTTTCGCGGTTCAGACTCATACGGAAATAATTGTCCTCGTTTTGCTTATTAATAGCACGCGCCAGTTTTATTGAGCCGTTGTTATAAGCAGCGGCCGCTAACGTCCAGCTGTTAAACTCGCCGTACAGTTCTTTGATGTACTTGCAGGCTGCAATGGTTGATTTACGCACGTTCATACGATCATCTATACCGTTACCTACTTTTAAACCATAGGTGCGTGCGGTGCCCGGCATAAATTGCCAGATACCCTTAGCACCTTTTGGTGATGTACCTTCGCATAGCCCCGATTCTACCAATGGAATAAACTTAAAATCTTCGGGGATGCCGTAATATTTTAAGATAGGCTCAATAATAGGGAACAGCTTATCTGCTTTAGCATGTAAAACGTTCGATTGAACGTTTTTAAACCTATGAGTTGCTAAAGACTTTTTTAATTTAAAATTAACCCTTTTGTCATTTACAGGAAGGGCTTCGTTGGCAAAGCTATACTCAGTTTCTGAAGCCTCAGCGGGCTTGGTGAAAAGAAAATTTGAGTTGTTAATGCTTGCTTTTTTTACAGGAATAACGGGTATTGTACTGTAAATGTTAAGTCTGGAAATGATAACCAGCACAAATATTACGGAGCACGTAATTAAGTGTTTTTTAGTCATTTCAAATTTACTCATTAATTAAACATTGTGGTATGATCCACTGCAAATGTAAGCATATTAATCACAATGCCAAATACTTACGATATGCACAGTGTGAAATGTTGTTACACTAACTTCCAAAAAAATACGTTTAAAGCTGTTTAAACACCGTTTTTGAACCCGTTGAAAAAGTTGTTTTTCTCACTAAATTGTTCTACTTTTGTACCTCACGCTGAGAAAGCGCAAAACAAAAAATTATGGTATTTAAGAGACCAACGGGTAGTCGCGACGACAGGCCAAACAGATCATCGGACCGCCCAAAAAGCGGAGGTGACAAATCAAAAAGACCCTCTTCCTCATCAGCAGGAAAATCATTTGGCCCGGGCGGCCGCACAGATAATAAAAAAACTTTTTCGGTAGATAAAAGATCGTCTTCAGCCGGTTATTCCAAACCAGACGGCGGCAAACCAGCAGCTGATGGCGACAGGCCAAAGAAAAGCTATGGTGGTTCAGCCTCGTCATTTAGCGGTGGCGAAAAGAAAGCTTTTGTACCTAAAGGCAGGCCATACACCGGCAGGCCGGCAGATAACGACAGGCCTAAACGCAGCTTTGGCGATTCGCCTTCAGGCGAGCGTAAAAGCTTTACTCCTAAAGACAAGCCATACAGCGGCAGGGCGGCATCATCAGATGGCGAAACTTACAGAAAGCCAAGCTTAGGCCCTGCATCATATGGTCCGCGTAAAAACCCGGTTGCAGGCGATAAACCTTTTAACCGCAGACCAGCCGGTACCGACGGGCCAAAGAAAAGTTTTGGCAGCGAAGGCGGCGAAAAAAGACCATACGTATCTCGCAATAAAAAATTTGGCGGGCGCAGCGGCGAAAAATCTTTCCCAAGCACATCAACAGGTTTCAGGAAACGTGAGGGCGATGAAGGCGGTTTTAGCGATAAGCCAAAAACTACCATGCGTGGCCGTAAAAACCCGGTAGCTAAACCTAAGGACGACGGCCTGATAAGGCTTAACCGCTACATTGCCAATGCAGGCATTTGCAGCAGGCGTAAGGCCGATGAGCTGATTGCTGCAGGTGTAGTATCTGTAAACGGAGAAGTGGTAAACGAGTTAGGTTTTAAGGTTGACCCGATAAAAGACTTAGTGCGTTACAACGGTGAGGCTTTAAAGCGCGAGAAAATGGTTTATGTTTTATTAAACAAACCTAAAGACTATATAACCACTACAGACGACCCGCAGGAGCGCCGTACCGTTATGCACCTGGTTGAAAAAGCCAGCCGTGAGCGTATATACCCAGTGGGCCGTTTAGACCGTAATACAACCGGTTTAATATTAATGACTAATGATGGCGACCTTGCTGATAAATTATCGCATCCGCGCAACAGCATTGTTAAATTATATCTTGTTGAATTAAACAAATCTCTTACCCAGGGCGATTTGAATAAAATTGGCTTTGGCTTAGAACTGGAAGACGGTTTTATTAAGCCTGATAGCGTATCATACGTAACAGGTGGTACCAAAAAGGAAATAGGTATACAAATACATAGCGGAAAGAACCGCATTGTACGCCGCATATTTGAATCGCTTGGTTATGATGTAGTAAAGCTTGACCGTTCGGTTTATGCTAACCTAACCAAAAAAGATTTGCCACGCGGCAGATGGAGATACCTTGACGAAAAAGAAGTGATACAATTAAAGCACTTAATACAATAAACCAGGATTAAAGGATTTACAGGATTACACCTAACAAGAAAAGGCCCGATTATCGGGCCTTTTCTTGTTATATATCTTGAGGGATTATTGTCCTGAGTCTTTTATCTTTTTGTCTTTTGTTTCAAGAGAAGTCCTTTATTTAATAGTCTTTATTCCGAAAGGACACTTGCTGCTTCATCAACCGAGATAGATCCGTGTGATTGGTCAAGCACACATTCACCATCTTTTATCAATAGTAATTGCGGCGATTCATGATGTACCTGAAAGTCATGCGCCACCTTGGCCGATAGTTCGCGGTGTTTAATAAGGTCCAGAAAATAAAGGGGCATGTCATCGGGTAAGTTTTCCCAATCAAGCTCAAAGCGCCTTTTAGCCATCATGCTGATAGAGCAACGGGTACTGTGCTTAAAAATTAAGCTGTAGCCTTGTTGCTGTTTAATATTATCTATTTGATTAGCTGATTCCAGCGATATCCATTCCATAAAACAAAAGTAAGGGTATAAACCAGTCTAAAAGTAAATACAATGTAAAACTCTGTTAAGTTTTTGGAAATTGTAAAAACCGGTAGTAATGGATTAGCGGCTCTTTGGGTAAGTACCGTAGGCAGGGCAAAGTTTATTTGAGCATGATGATAGGCTGCCCAATGCTAAAGCTACAACTATTATGTATAAAATTTTTTTCATTCTTTTTTTCAAGTTAAGGTTTATACGTTATTTACTGCTTAAGGTTTCAGCCAATTTAGCCATTTTAATTGCAGTAACAGCAGCCTCATCGCCTTTATTGCCATGTTTACCGCCGGCCCTGTCAATTGCCTGTTCCTGATTATCAGTTGTTAATACGCCAAATATAACAGGTTTTGAATATTTTAAGGCAACATTTGTTATACCATTGGCAACAGCCTCACAAATAAAATCAAAATGGCGGGTTTCGCCTTGTATTACGCAGCCCAGGCAAATAACGGCATCAAACTTTCCGGTTTTTAATAATAGGTCAGCTCCGCTGGTTAGTTCAAAACTTCCCGGTACAGGGTATGAGTGAATATTTTTTGGCTTGGCGCCGTATTTAATTAAACTATTGTAAGCACCCTGGTATAATGCATTGGTAATCTCGGCATTCCATTCGGCTACAACAATGCCAAAGCTGTAACCCTTAGCAGAAGGTATTTCACCGGCGGTTGAAAAATCAGATAAGTTTTTTAGTTGAGTAGCCATGGTTGGTTATTAAGGGTTGTAAAGGTTAAGTAGGTTGTAAATGAAGAAGGGTTGAAAACGTTACCAGATCTTAAACCTTTATAACCTTTTCAACCCTTACAACATTTGTAACTAAATTACAATTTCGCTTCGCAGCGGGCAATATATTCGTCTATATTTTGTGCTTCAGCACTTTCAGGATAGTCTGTCTTAATTTTTTTGTATGAATCCGCTGCGGATTTGTTATCGTTTTTAGCTTCATACACTAAACCCAGTTTCTTTAAATATAAAGGAGTAAGGAATTTATTTTTTGCTTTATCAGCAGCTTTCTTAAAGTATGTTTCGGCTTTATCAAAATCTTTCAATTCAACATAAGCATCGCCAACGCTGCCTAAAGCTTCTGCTGCAACCATAGCATCATCGCCACGGTAGCTGTTTAAGTTATCAATTGCTTTACGGTATTCGCCTTTGTTTAAATAAGCAGTACCTAAGTAAAAATAAGCAAGGTTTGCAACTTTGGTATTGCTGTAATCGCTTATTATTTTTTCTAAACCAGGGTAACCGGCATCGCCTTTTATAGCCTTATCCCAATCTTTTTTTGCCCAAAAATCTTGTGCTACATAAAACTGGTTGGCAGCGCTAACTTCCCTTGGTGCAAGGTAAAGTTTTAAGTACGCAATATATCCTATTACCATTACAACAATGGTTGCTGCTATAAATAACAAGCTCTTTTGGTTCTCTTGTACAAAACTACCGCTCTTTACAATTTCTTTATTATCCGTTGTAGTTTTTGTATTCACCTGGGTTGCTGACATCTGTATTTAAAAATTAAGTTTGCAAAAATACGGTTTTCAAAACTTTTAACAAATTAAATATTTGGGGTTTATAAAGTTGATAGCGATGTTAATTGACCGGTTAATAATAAAATATTTTTTATCTCTCAGGAAGGATATTTTCAATGGTTTAAAAACCGACCAGCAAATGCTGTATAAAGTTACATAAAACCGCACTTATTTTGTATAAAAGTGTATAATTTCAGTATCTATTTTACATGTTTGACTGCGGCTGTGAGGATAATTTAATAAAATAAACTTAATCCAACTCAATCAACTTATTCTAACTAAATTTGTCCTCCCTATATGTATCTGCAGCAATTATCCTTTATTAATTTTAAAAACTACTCCGAAGCCGAGTTAAGCCTTAGTGAGGGTGTAAATGCTTTTGTGGGTAATAACGGTGCGGGCAAAACTAATTTGTTAGATGCTGTGCATTACCTGTCCCTTTGTAAAAGTTATTTTAATCCTATTGATAGTCAGCAGATTAAACAAGGGGCCGATTTTTTTATGATAAATGGCGTTTTTGAAAAGAACGGTAATAAAGAAGTTGTGGCTTGTGGGGTTAAGCGTAATCAAAAAAAACAGTTTAAGCGAAATAAAAAAGATTATCAACGCCTGGCAGATCATATTGGTTTATTACCTTTAGTAATGATATCGCCGTATGATATCAGCATTATTATAGAAGGCAGCGAAGAACGTCGCAAGTTTATTGACAATGTAATATCTCAAACTGACAATAACTACCTGGACGAACTTATAGCCTATAATAAGGTATTGGCTAATCGCAATGCGTTGTTAAAGCAAATTGCAGATACCGGCCGTTATGACCCTGACCTGTTATCTATTTTTGATGAACAGCTAACTGCAAGTGGTACTCGCATTTTTGAAAAACGCAAGGCGTTTATGGAAGCGTTTACAGAAATATTTAATAAGCACTACCAGTTTATTAGCGAAGGTGCTGAGCAGGTTGAATTAATATATGAATCGCAACTGTTGCAGGACAGCCTCGCGGGCCTGTTAAAGAAGAACCTTGAACGCGATAGGGCCCTGGAACGTACTACGGCAGGTATACATAAGGATGATTTGCAGTTTAATATACATGGCATGCCCATGAAAAAGTTTGGATCGCAGGGGCAGCAAAAGTCTTTCCTTATAGCGCTTAAGCTGGCGCAGTATACCTTCCTTATGCAAAAGAAGGGCTTTAAGCCCTTGTTGTTGCTTGACGATATTTTTGATAAACTGGATGATGGCCGTGTTACCAAACTGATGCAAATGGTATCAAACCATGATTTTGGTCAGGTTTTTATAACCGATACCAGCGTAGGTCGTGTTAAAGGCATCTTTAATGATATAAACGTCGATTTGAAATTATTTAAAGTGGTGGAGGGGAGTATAGATGCGTAAAACAAATGATAAATCGCTTAAGGAAGCCATTGAGCAAATGCTTAATGTTTATAAAATAAAACGCCGGTATGATGAAACTGCCATTGTATCATTATGGCCAGATCTGGTAGGTAAATCAGTAGCTAACCGTACCAAAGAATTGTTTATACGCGATAAGAAACTTTTCCTGCGTATAGAGTCGTCGGTAATTAAGAATGAGTTAGTATTAATGCGGAGCCAGATAATTCAAAAAATAAATGAGGATGCTAAAACAGAGCTGGTTGCAGAGATTGTATTTCTGTAAACTAAAATTAAAGCTAAAAAAAAGCGGATGTGATTAATTTATCACATCCGCTTTTTGCTTTATTGGAATTGTTTAGAATCTTTCAAATGCAGAGAAAAAGAAATTGCCTTCAATATCAGCGTTCTCATCAGAGTCAGAACCATGTATGGCGTTTGCGTCAATTGATTTGGCAAACAGGTTACGGATAGTTCCTGCATCAGCTTTAGCCGGATCGGTAGCGCCTATTAATGTACGGAAATCAGCGATAGCATTGTCTTTTTCCAAAATGGCAGCTACAATAGGTCCTGATGACATAAATTCAACCAAATCTTTGTAAAAAGGGCGTGCGCTGTGTACTGCATAAAATTCGCCTGCTTTTTCAGGAGATAATGCGGTGTATTTTAAAGCTATAAATTTAAAGCCTGCTTTGCTTATTTGGTCTAAAATTGCACCAATGTGGCCATTTGCAACAGCATCAGGCTTTATCATTGTAAAGGTTCTATTCGTTTTCATGATTGTTATTTATGATGGTTTATAAGGATGGATCTCCCTATAATAATCCTGTTGTATATTAAAATTTTGGCGCAAAAATAGCGTTTTACATCTGATATTTAAAGCATTTGCTATAATATGCTATATGTATTTAATTAAATTACTTAGCTTTGCGGCTCTTTTAAAATTTGATGTTAGATTTAGCCTCGCTTACTGAACTTTTAGATCAGCCCCGAAAGATAGTTATTACTACCCATCATAAACCTGATGGTGATGCTATGGGTTCGTCATTAGGTTTATACCATTACCTGATACAGCTTGGCCATCACACTAAAGTGATTACGCCAACAGATTATCCTGAATTTTTAAGTTGGCTGCCTGGTAACGAGGATGTGATTATTTATACTGAGGCATTACAACAATCTGCCAAACTTATAGCTGAGGCTGATCTGATATTTTGTCTTGACTTTAATAGTCTTAGCCGTATCAATGAAATGGGCGAGCTGGTAAGGGAAAGTAGCGCCTACAAAGTGATGATTGATCATCACCTGGAGCCCGAAGACTTTGATGATTATCGTCATTGGAACATTAATGCATGTGCAGCCGCCCAGCTGGTTTATGATTTTATTGCCAATGTGCTGCACAAAAAAGAATTAATAAATAAGGATGTAGCTACTTGTTTATACACGGGAATACTTACAGATTCAGCTTCGTTCCGTTTGCCTAATACAACATCAACTGTGCACCGTATAGTAGCAGAGCTGATTGATGCGGGTGCAGTAAACTGGAGAATACACGAGCTGATATACAATAGCTCGTCAGAAAACCGTTTACGATTTTTAGGCCATTGCTTAGCTAACAGGTTAGAAGTATTGCCTGAGTTTAACACGGCTATTATATGGGTTACCAAAGAGGACCTGGCTAAGTATGATATAAATACCGGCGATACCGAAGGTATTGTTAACTATGCCCTGTCAATTGCAAGCGTACGTTTGGCAGCTTTTATTGTTGACAGGAAAGACAGGGTGAAATTATCATTACGATCAAAAGGAGAATTTCCGGCTAATGATATTTGCAAAAGATATTTTGAAGGCGGCGGCCATCGTAATGCAGCCGGCGGGCAGTCTGTAGATACGCTTGAAGGAACAATAAATAAATTTAAATCAATATTACCCGAGTACAAAAAACTTTTAATACAGTAAAAAACAAAATGAGAAAAAACTTAATGTTTATTGCACTTGCAACCATTGGATTGGCAAGCTGCAAAGGTGGGTTTAAAAAAGCCGACGGAGGATTATTATATAATATACATGTAGATAAACCCGGTGCTAACTTAAAGCCAGGCGATTTTATCAGTCTTAACTTAACGTTAAAAAACGAAGCTGATTCAGTACTGGGCAGCACTTATGATATGGGCCACCCAATCAATAACATTATGCAGAAAGCCCAGCAAAAGGGTGATATATCTGCCGGATTATTGATGCTAAGCGAAGGCGATAGCGCTACCATTAAATTGAGCATTGATACCATGTTTAAAAAAGGCGCACCAAAACCTCCGGGCTTTAAAGGTAAATACCTTATATATGAAGTTAAGGTTGAAAAAGTAATACCAAAGGGCACACAAACTGATGCGGTTTTTCAAGCTAAAGTTGCCGATTACTTTAAAGTACAGGCCGAAGCAGTTAAAAAAGCAGAGCCTGCTTTGATCCAAAAATTCCTTGGGGATAAAAAATTGGCCCCAACTAAAACTGCATCTGGTTTATTATATGTAATTACTAAACCAGGCACCGGTGCATACCCTGTTGCTGGTGATACAGCTGTAGTTAATTACACTGGTAAATTATTAAACGGTAAGTTTTTTGATAGCAGTATTAAAGAAGAAGCTATTAAGGCAAAACAACAAATGGATCCAAGACGTCAGTTTGCTCCAATACGCATATCTATAGGCGAAGGCAAAGTAATTAAAGGCTGGGACGAAGGCTTGTTGTTGTTAAACAAAGGTGCTAAAGCAACTTTTGTTATCCCATCAAACTTAGGATGGGGTGAGCAAGGTTTCCCACCTGCAATTGGCCCGTATACACCGGTTACATTTGAAGTAGAAATGGTTGATATTGTTCATCCAAATCCTAACGCTCCAAAAGCACCGGCGCCGCAACCACCTGCAGTAAGATAATTTAAAATTTATATTAGCCTTCCGGATATTATTCGGAAGGCTTTTTTTTTGTAATATGAAAAATACTTTTTTAACAATACTATCACTTTGTTTATTTACGCTTGCAGCCAGTGCACAGGGAACTGTACAGCACACAGCCAAAGGGGGGGTGCAATGCCAGATAATTACACCAAACACCGGCGAAAAAATTAAGCAGAATGATGTAATCACCTTTCAAGCTATTCAAAAAACAGATAAGGATTCTATCCTGTTCAGTACCTTTTTACAGGGCCAGCCGGTTAAGGTGCAAGTACACCCATCAACCAGTGTTGGCGACCTGATGGATGTATTTCCATTGTTAGCGCTAAATGACAGCGCAATAGTTAAAGTGCCGGTTGACTCAATTTTTAAAGGACACGAAGAGTCGCGCCCTCCTTTTCTGGTTAAAGGCAGTAATTTAACGTTCATAATTAAAATTCTGAAGATACAATCGCTAAATGAAGCCATTGCCGAAAGAAATGCCGGATTAGAAAAGATAAAAGCAGCCGAAAAAGCAGGCGCTGATACTTATATAAAGGTACACAAATTAGCCACCCAAACTACAGCATCTGGCTTAAGATATGTAATTACAAAAATGGGTACCAAACCAAAACCACTTGCAGGCGATACTCTGCAGGTAAATTACACAGGCTACACGCTTGATGGTAAAGTTTTTGACACCAGTGTAGAAGCTAATGCCAAAGCCGCAGGTTTACAACAGCCGGGCCGTAACTACGAGCCTATTAAATTCCCGGTTGGCCAACAAAAAGTTATTGAAGGTTGGGATGAAGCTTTACTGTTAATGAATGAAGGTTCAAAGGCTACTTTAGTTATCCCTTCACAATTGGCTTATGGCGAACGTGGCGGGGGCGAAGCTATACCACCATTTAGTACACTTGTATTTGATGTGGAACTGGTTAAGGTTAACCGCACAAAGCATACTCCTGTAAAAGCGGGTACTAAGGCACCCGTAAAAGCACCGCTTAAAAAACGGGTTACTACTAAAAAGAAGAGTTGATTTTTATAGTTAAAAAAACCTTCTCTTGTTAAATTAAAATATAAGACTGATTAACTCTCAGTCTTTTTTATTTTTGCACCATGGTGTTAACCGATACACATACCCATCTGTATTATCAAACCGATAATACACTTCGGGCCGATTTGATGCAGCGTTGCCTGGATAATAAAGTGGACCGGCTGTTTTTACCCAATGTAGATGCAGCATCAGTACCGCTTATGTTTGATTTGCTTGAGGCTTATCCGGCTAATTGTTACCCCATGCTGGGATTGCACCCATGTTCAGTTAAAGAGGGTTGGGAAGAAGAACTGGCCATAATTCAGCCGGCATTGCATAAACATAAAATATATGCCATTGGCGAAATTGGTATTGATCTTTACTGGGATAAAACTTTTTTGACAGAACAGATCAGTGCTTTTAAATTGCAAATAGATTGGGCCAAAATATTAAACTTGCCTATAGTAATACACTGCCGGGATGCTTTTGATGAAGTTTATGAGGTATTGCAGGGAGAAAAAGATCAAAAATTGCGTGGTATTTTTCATTGTTTTGCCGGAACGCTTGAACAAGCTGAAAAAATTATTGAGTTGGGCTTTTATTTAGGTATAGGTGGCGTTGTTACCTATAAAAATGCCGGTCTGGACAAAATTTTACCGCAAATTGATCTTCAGAATATCGTATTAGAGACGGATTCTCCGTACCTTTCGCCCGTTCCGTACCGGGGGAAACCAAATGAAAGCTCTTATTTAACATATATTGCTCAAAAGGTAGCGGAACTGCATCAAACATCTATAGAAAATGTGGCGAGCATCACCACCGAAAATTCAAAAAGGATATTTGGTGTATAATTAAAACATAATGTTAATAGTATAACCCTAATTTCATGAGCCAGATACTGATCATCTATACCGGTGGGACAATAGGTATGATGAGCGATCCTGTTACGAAGGTATTAATACCTATCAATTTTGAGCAGATTATGGATAATGTGCCCGAATTGGAAAAACTTAATTGCAAAATTAAGGTGCACTCGTTCGATCATATTATTGACTCATCAAACATGAACCCTGCTGTTTGGAGTGAATTGGCTGCCTTAATTGAATCTAATTACGATACTGTTGATGGCTTTGTGATACTGCATGGCTCTGATACTATGGCTTTTACAGCATCAGCATTAAGTTTTATGTTGCAAAACCTTAATAAGCCTGTAATATTCACCGGCTCTCAATTGCCTATAAGCGCAGTACGCACTGATGCGAAGGAAAACTTGATGACCTCTATAGAAATAGCCAAGGCCAAAAAGAATGATAAGTCGCGCGTGCCGGAGGTTTGTATTTACTTTGATTATAAACTGTTTCGTGGTAACCGGGCGTTTAAATATAACTCTTCTAAATTTGAGGCCTTCCGTTCACCTAATTACCCTATACTGGCAGAGTCTGGTGTGCATTTGCGCTTTAGTGTGAATGACATTCGCGAACCGGGCGAGGGCCCACTAAAAGTACATAATAACCTGGTGAGTGATGTTGCAGTGCTGAAATTGTATCCGGGAATTAGTCCAAAAGTAGTTGAAACCATTTTAGGTGCTGATGTGCGTGGTATTGTAATGGAAACATTCGGTGCCGGTAACACTACAACCGACCAGTGGTTTATTGACCTGCTAAAAAATGCTATAGATAATGGTAAGGTGATACTGGATATTTCTCAATGCAAAGTGGGGACAGTTGAACTGGGCCGTTATGAAACCAGCAAGCAGCTAAAAGATATTGGCGTAGCCAGTGGTTTTGATATGACTTATGAAGCCGCTGTTACCAAAATGATGTATCTGCTGGGCGAGATAAATGACCCCAAAGAAGTGAAACATTGCTTGGAAAAAGACCTGCGTGGTGAGTTAACGGAATCGTAGAAGTCTTCTCTTAATAATTTGTCATTTTATGCAATTGTCATAGTTTAAAAATAAACTTTCAGAACTTTTTGAAAGTTTAGAAATATAATTATATTTGACGCATGGAATTAGCAGAGGCAAAAAGTAAATTTGTTGAAACATGGGGAAAGTTAGGCTCTGAATGGGGGATCAACAGAACCATGGCACAGGTGCATGCGCTGTTACTTATAACTCCGGGTGAACTAACTACCGAAGAGATCATGGAGAAATTAAGCATTTCCCGCGGCAATGCCAATATGACTCTTCGTGATTTGATAGGTTGGGGGTTGGTAGAAAAGCAGCATAAACCAGGTGAACGTAAGGAATATTTTTTTGCCGATAAAGATGCCTGGAAGATTGCGCAACAGGTAGCAAAAGAACGCAGTAAACGAGAACTTGATCCGGTTATCAAGGTGCTGGATGAATTAACCAAAGTACAGGGAGATATCAACGACCCAGAGTTTAAAACATTTAACAAGTCTGTTACTGATATTAATAAACTTGCAAAAAACGTAAATAGAACGTTAGAAATAATGCTAAAAGCCGATGGAAATTGGTTTTGGAAAGGCATTTTCAAATTATTTAAATAGCTCTTATCTCCCAACAAGTTTAAAGCACCAGCCGCATTATGATCAATAAAATATTTTCCGCAGCAAACAATGGGTTTATTGTTCCAAATGGCATAGCCATAATAATTATAGGTATAACTAAATACTTTACAAGTTTTAACAACGGCACGCTCATATTTTCCGAATTTGTCATTATTCCTTTTTTGATGGGCATTATAAGCTCATGGTATTGGCGTAACGAGGGCTTGAGTAGCAAAAAATTAATATTACAATCTATTGTAAACTGCCTGATTGCTATTTGTCTGAGCATGATTTTTTTGAAGGAGGGATTTATCTGCCTGTTAATTGTATCGCCGTTATTAATTACGTTTATAGTAACGGGAGCATTTGCCGGGCGGGCTATGTTTAAGCGTAACAATCAGGAGTTAAACGTAAGTATTATAGCGCTGTTGCTTGTTGTTTTTGTTATTGATTCAACCTCGGAACACCATTATCAGAACATGGTTGCAGATACTGTTGTGATAAACGCGCCGGTAAATAAAGTATGGAAGAATGTTGTGGCCTATAAACGCATTAAAGTGCCAGGTAAATTCTGGCTTTTTAGGGTGGGAATGCCAAGCCCGGTTGAATCTACAGCCGAAGGATATTATTTGGGGGCGAAACGCAAATGTGTTTTTAGTAACGGCTATGTATTTGACGAAAAGATTGTGACTTATGAAGAGAACAAAAATCTAACATTTGATATTACAGATCAACCCCGCGACCCGGAGATAATGGGGCATATTGATATTTTACGTGGCCAGTTCCTATTAAAAGATAATGGAGATAATACTACTACGCTTATTGGTAACAGTTGGTATAAACTATATGTGTTTCCAACCTGGTACTATGATATTTGGGCAAAAAGTATAACCAGGAATGTGCATTTAAGAGTAATGGAACACATAAAGCAGTTGAGCGAAAACAAATAATATGTTTCTGTTTGTAATAAAATATTTAAAATTCCTGAAAATTATACCTGGTGCAGTGTTGATTTTTGACAGTTGGTTAATGCTATGGACGCTCATTAGCAAACCTGATATTTTGGATCACATTGATGCAATCGAAAAAGGTGTATTAGGGTGGAACAACACCAATTCAGGGTTACACAAATATGGCGGTTTGCAACTCAATTATACCATCCACGAATTAGGTCATGTGCACAGTAACGGTTTGCTTGATATTCCCTTAAGCAGAAAACTAAAGCAGAAACTTTTAAAAGAAGGACGGGTGCAGCACCATCATACACTTGTAAACACAGGATGGATTAGTTTTTATATTAAAACAAATGAAGATAAAAATTACGCCATAAAGCTGCTTGAACTGTCCTACCAAAGCTCCTTACAGCGGTATAAGTATCATCATCCTTAAAATATCCGTTGCCTAATCACCTTCATGAAACCCTCCCTGAATTTTTCACTTACGGGAATTTGTTTGCTGCCAATGTAAATATGATTGTCCTGGATTTTGTTAAGCAGTTTGGTATTTACTATGTAGGAGTTATGTACGCGCACAAAGGGTGGCGGTAACTGTTCCTCAATTTCTTTTAAACGGCGATAAATCAATAGCTCTTCGGTGCCGGTAACCAGTCGCACATATTCCTTTTCGCCCTCAAAATACAACACCTCGTCCAATAAAATCTTCCGCAGCGTTTTTCCCGATTTTACAAAAAAGTAATCATCATCGGCTTTGCTTTCGGCTTTTTCAATAATTATTTGCTTGCCAAAGCTGGCCTCTATTTTCTGTGTAGCAGCAAGGAAGCGTTTAAGTGTTATTGGCTTTAATAAATAATCAATAGTTTGGTATGCATAGCTGTCGGCTGCATGCTCGGCATAAGCGGTTGTAAAAACTATTTTTGTTTCCTTGGGTAATAATCCGGCAAGTTCCATCCCGGTGAGGTGCGGCATATTAATATCCAGAAAAATGAAATCTACCATGTGCTTTTTTAAAAAATCTATCGCTTCCAGCGCATTGTAGCATTTGCCTAAAAGCTGCCATTTAGTAGTTTGTCCTATCAGCACTTCAAGCAGGTTTACCGCATTAGGCTCATCGTCAATTATGATGCACTTTAAATTCATGCCAACGGGATATTTAATGAAGCTATGTATAAATCACCTTTGTTATTAACCTGCATATCAAAGTCGTTTTGATACAATAATACCAAACGTTTGCGCAGGTTGGCAATGCCAAACCCGGTTGATGAGGTATTTAACGGTTTATCCGGAACGGTATTCTCAGTAGTAAATATGAGCCGCCCATTTTTCTGCACAAGCGAAATGTCAATTTTGTTGTAAGTGCTGGTTTTATCAATGCCATGTTTAAAAATATTCTCAACAAAGGTCATGAGCAGCATAGGGGGAATGCTTAATGATGTTTCACAGTCTTTTGTAAAAGTAATATCAATATCATACCGGATGCGAATCTTTTCCAGCGCTATGTAGTTTTCCAAAAACTGAATCTCTGTAGCTAAAGATACTACTTGCCTGGGGCTTTCATCAACAAAGTATCGCATAATGTCGCTTAGGCGCTCAATCAGCCCTGCAGTGCGTGGTGCTTCCAGGTAGGCTTCGTAATAAATATTGTTGAGTGTATTGAACAGAAAATGCGGCTGAACTTGCGATTTAAGCAGATTAAGCTCGGCCTGTGTTTTTTGTACCAGAATTTCTTCGGTTTGCTGCTTTAAGGTAAAATAAGCCAATGCTATCCTGAAAATAAAGCTGAGCATAAATATCAATACTCCCGCAACCACAAAACTGATAATTGCCTGGGGTTTCATTAGAGTAGGATGACCCATAACAAAAAACCGGTTGTATATATACATAGATATATAAGCCCTTAAGATCCCGGTAGTAAGTAACAATCCAATTACTGCTATTACATAGGCGGCAATCCGCCCCTTTTGAAATAACTGTGGAAAAAGCCACAAGATGTTTCCGTAAATAATTGCGGCATAAAACAAGGTATTAACAAATGCAAATACCGCCGATTGCCCTAAGCCATCCATCGGCAGCAAAGAAAACAGCACAATAAAGAATACAAACACCCATACCATCCATTGTAACTGAGCGGTGGTGGGTGTGCGGTTGAACAATTGCATGCTTAAAAGTACAAAGCTTTTTAATAGTACGCTGTGTGTTTAAACAATGGCTGCTATTTATTCAACAAAAGACCATAATTATTCAATGATTGGTTAAAATGGTCGGTTTTTATATCCTAATTGAACTGTAACCTTATATGGTTAAATATAGTGCGTATATGGTTGAAGCAATTTCTTATCGGCCTAAACAAATAACAAATTTGCTTCAATAAATAAAAGCTTAAATCATAAATATATCACAATGAAAACATTTTCTCCCGCGAGCTGGCTGCTGTGTACAGGCATGGCCATATTGTTATTACTACTACAATCAAATAGCGTATTGGCACAGGTAGATACCATCAGGCTTAAAGATAAGCGCCTGAACACCACCACTCTTAAACCGGGTATGCGCCAATACCTGGTATATTTTCAAATGCCAAAGAGCCAAAAAACATTAAGATTTTGGTTATGGCTGCGCGATACAAAGATTGAAACCCGCAACGGCGAAAAGGTTTTTGCCACCAGTCAGCATTGGTATGGCAGCGATAGCATCAGTTACCGCATAGTATATTCGGTTAACAGGGTGAGCGATTTTTCGCCCATATACCATTCAGAAACGGTTGCCGGTAAAAACAAATCATTTAACTGGGATGCCAATAAAATTGTTAGCGCAGATACTGTTGCTGCAAACGCGCTAAAAAATTTCTCGCTTGATTTTACTGCTCCTAATTTTAATTGGAACCTTGATATTGAAACCTTTGAGATGCTGCCGATGGCTACCGGTAAAACGTTCGCTATAAATTTTTATGACGCGGGCTCAGGCAAGCCAAATTATATTATTTACAAAGTTATTGGTAGCGAAGTGGTCACCACATTAGATAACCAAAAAGCAGATTGCTGGAAACTTTTTAATGAAAGCGAGTACAAAGGTCAAAAGGCCACTGAAACATTCTGGATAAGCAAAAAAGGGCATGAGTTTTTAAAGGAAGAAGATAATTTTCCCGGTGGTTTCCGCTACAAAGTGAAGATGCCCGGGGCAGCAGCTAATCTATTGCCAAAGTTTGCTAAGTAACCTAAACAAATAAACCTTAACATGGCGATGGGCTTTAAGCCCGTCGCTTTTTTTGTTTAACAGTGTTATACAATATTTTATCATGTGCAATAAAGCTTAACTTTACACCTTTGAAGTGAATATATATAATTTGCTAATTTCTGCGTTGATACAAAATGGATAATATTTGCCTGGTTGAAGATGAAGACAAAGTTTCATCATTTATAAAGAAAGGGCTTAGCGAGCATAATTACGAAGTAGATATTGCTGATAGCGGCGAAGCTGCCCTTGATATGATATTGCAGAAGAATTATAACCTGGTGATATTGGATGTAATGCTGCCCGGAATGAGCGGTATTGAATTTTGTCGCCAACTGCGCAAGCACCAGCCACAATTGCCCGTTTTAATGCTGAGCGCATTAGGTACTATTGATGATAAGGTGAACGGCCTGCATTCCGGTTCTGATGATTATTTAGTAAAACCTTTCCATTTTAATGAGTTGCTTGCACGTATTGAGGCCCTGCTTCGCCGCAAGAAATTGGCCGATGGCGATAGCCACATCCTAAGTTTTGGCGGCTTAAAATTAAATACCTGGGATAAGACTGCCGAGCGCGAGGGCAAGCAAATTTTGCTTACCGCTAAAGAATACAGTTTGCTTGAGTTGTTTATTAAAAACCCGGCTAAGCTGCTATCACGTGAGTTTATTATGGAGCGGGTTTGGGGTATAAACTTTGATACCGGCACCAACATGGTTGATGTTTATGTAAACTACCTGCGCAACAAAATTCAAAAGGGATTTGATAAAAAGCTAATTCATACGGTTATTGGCATGGGCTATATTTTAAAAGACTAAGCAATTCATGAAGATTAAAACCCGCCTCTCTCTTTATTTTACGCTGATAAGCTCGGGGGCATTGTTGTTGGTTTTGGTGGCTGTATATGTGGCCGTCTTTTCTTTTTTTACTGCCGATTTTTATAACAGGTTAACAGATCGTACCAACCTGGCATCGCAGCTGTATTTAAAGGCTGATGAACTGGCGGCTGATTCCATATTGCAATTACAACAAAAATATTTAGAGAAATTACCAGATGAAGTGATTCGTATCTATGACGACAATAACCTATCGGCTTTTGATATGAAACACAATGTTTACTGGACGCAGGATATTATTAACCAGGTGCGTAAAGATGGTTATCTGGAATACCAGGAGGGTAACCGTAAAGTGGTGGGCAAATCATATAAAGATAACCAGGGCAACTATGTTATACTGGCCTCGGCAGTGGATGTTAACTCCTCCCGAAGACTGGTTATGCTGGGCGAACTCACCGGTATCTTATTCATTATTTTTAGCGCCGGGCTATTCTTTGCCGGGCGAATGTTTGCCCAAAAGGCGCTCTCGCCGGTAGATAAGATCGTTACCGAAATAAGAAAAATACGATCCAGTAATCTGCATTTGCGGGTAGGGCAGGTAAAAAGTAAGGATGAGATTTACGAGCTGATAGATAACTTTAACCGCCTGCTGGAGCATTTGCAAAACGCCTTTGAGTTGCAGCAAACATTTGTAGCTAATGCATCGCATGAGCTGCGTACACCGCTAACCAGTATTATGGGTGAGGTTGAAGTAGCCCTTGATAAGAGCCGCGACCGGGAAGAATATGAACGGGTATTACGTTCAATAGCTAACGACGGCGGCCGCCTGCAGGAAACCATCACCAGCCTGATGGAACTGGCGCAGGTAGATCTGAACTATACCCAGGCCATACTTACCCCGGTTAGGGTTGATGAACTAATATGGGAACTGGAAGAACACTGGGCAAACAAAAAAGGGCCGGGCATGCTCAAAATACAATTGGCTAACCTGCCCGAGGATGAAGAAGTGCTTACTATTCCTGCTCACAAATCAATGCTGTATATAGCCCTGAATAATATTATTGATAATGCTTTTAAGTATTCGGCCCCGCACCCGGTTATTTTGAATTTTGAAGCGACTGCCAGCCATATAAAAATAGCTATTACGGATGGTGGCACTGGTATAAGTAAAGAAGATGTACAAAAGATCTTCAAGCCATTTTATCGTGCAAATCGCAATAAATCAATAGCCGGCAGTGGTATTGGTTTATATATTACCAGTAAGATCATTGAACTGTTTAAGGGTTCCATTCAGGTAATTTCGGTAAGTGGGCAGGGTAGTACCTTCATAGTGGAATTTTTAAAGTAAATCGGATAGTCTCACCTAAATCCTCTCCAAAGGAGAGAACTTAACAACTATACAACCCACATCTCATTACCTCTCCTTTGGAGAGGGCAGGGTGAGGCTCTAAATTCTAATGCTATTCTAATTTCATTTTAATGTGCCTCTAATACGGGTACAATAGTTTTGGTATATCAAATTACTATTGTACTCATGTTAATCAGATATATACGTTTTATAGCCTTTTTCGCCCTCATATTTACTGCGGCACAAGGCGCATATGCACAAACAGATACGCTTAAAATAACTTTTAAGGAAGCCGAGAAGGCTTTTTTAGATAAAAACCTTGATCTGCTTGCTTCCAAATATAATGTAGATGCCTCAAAGGCTTTAGTACAGCAAGCTAAACTGTGGGACAACCCGGTCCTCAGCACAGACCAAAACATTACCGATGCCAACAAAAAATTCTTTGACCACAGCCATGGCACCGGGCAAGTATTTGTTCAGATAAGTCAGCTGCTGAGAACTGCCGGCAAACGCGGCAAACAAATACAAATAGCTAACGATGGCGTGCAAATTCAGCAGGCGCAATTTAATGATCTGTTGCGCAATCTGCACTATAACCTTTTGCTTGATTTTTCGCAGGTAGCTAATTTGTTAGATCAGCGCAAAGTTTATCAAACAGAAATAGTATCGGCAACCAATATGGTTAACGCCATTGAAAAATCATACCAGGCAGGTAACAACTCGCTTAAAGATGTTATACGTTTAAAGGCATTGAATTTTGGTTTACAGAATGATTTGGTTGAGATTGACCGCCAGATAAATGACCTGCAAAGCGAACTGAAAACTTTGTTAGCAGCTAACGAAACACAATTTATTGCCCCTCAAATAACTTTTAATAATACCGATACTACACTGAACGCCGCCACATTGGCCGAACAGGCAAAAACCTTCCGCGGTGATTATTTAGCTAACCGTTATTTACTTAATCAAAACGTTCACAGCCTTGCCCTGCAAAAAGCAATGGCCGTACCTGATGTTACTGTTGGTAGCACTTTTGACCAGCATAGCAGTTATGCCAATAATTATGTTGGCTTACAAATAAGCTTGCCCTTACCAATATTTAACCGCAACCAGGGAAATATTAAAAATGCAAAGCTAATGGCACAAAGCCAGGAGTACACCGTTCAAAGCAACGAAATGCAATTGAAGAATGATGTGTATTCGGCAGTGAACCAATATAGGTTGAGCCAGCAATTGTTAAGCACTAACGAAACTGATTTTTACAACAAGTATGATCAGTTATACAAAAACATGCAAAAAAGTTTCCAGCAAAAGCAGGTGGGCTTACAAGAGTTTATTGACTTTTTTGACTCGTACCGCGAAACCAAACTGAAAATATTACAGCAGCAGCTTAATCTGCAAAAAGCCATTGCCGACCTCAACTTTGCGGTAGGTACAACGGTAGTAAACCCATTATAATAAATTGAACAGCACCATATCAGCACAGCATAAAGCAATGAAAAAGGAAATATTATATATAGCAATTGGTTTAATAGGTCTTGCATCCTGCCAGGAGAAAAAAACCGGTACAATGGAAACTAAACAGGTTTGCATAAGCGATTCCCTGTCAAAAATGATAAAAATTGATACGGCTAAAACTACGCCAATGAAAGATGAGCTCGTCCTGTCAGGCGAGGTGTCATTTGATGAGAACAAGGTTGTAAAGGTGTTTCCTTTTACCAGCGGCCAGGTAATAGCGGTAAAGGTATCATTAGGAGATAAAGTAACAAAAGGTCAAACCCTTGCCATATTACGCAGTGCCGATGTTGCCGGTAACTACACAGACCTTACCTCAACCAAAGCCGACCTTGCCATAAGCAAACGCCAGTTGGAGCAAGCCGAATACTTGTACAAAAGCGGTATATCAAGCGAGCGCGATTATACCGAGGCTAAAGAAAATTATAACAAAGCTGTAGCTGCAAATAGCAAAGTCCGCGACCAAATTGCTATTAATGGCGGAGGTAACACCAATGCCAGCGGCTCGCTTGTTATTAAAGCGCCCGGTGATGGTTATATAGTTGAGAAAAATATTACAGCGGGTAATTTTATCCGCCCGGATAATAGCAGCAGTCTGTTCACCATATCAAATATGAAAGATGTATGGATTTGGGCAAACGTATTTGAGACAGACATAGCTAAGATCAAAAAAGGTTATGATGCCCGGATAACTACGCTGGCTTATCCTGATAAGGTTTTCAATGGCAAGGTCGATGAAATAAGCTCGGTACTTGACCCGGACAATAAGGTGATGAAAGTGCGTATCGCTCTAAATAATAATAATATGCTGCTAAAACCAGAAATGTTTACCAACGTGCTTATTACCAACAGAGAGGGATCAAGTTCAGTAGCTATACCATCGTCGGCAGTGATATTTGACAGCAGCAAGAATTTTGTTGTAGTTTATAACAGCAAGTGCAATTTAAAAGTAAGCGAGGTAAGCGTAATTAAAACTGTTGACGATATTACCTACATAGCATCGGGCCTTAAGCCGGGCGATAAAGTGGTATCAAAAAGTCAGCTGTTGCTTTACAATGCTTTAACAGAAGATTAAGCCACTTTATCCTCTGCAGATCACAAAACCATCTTCTTTTTTCATAAAGATAAAGTACCAAGTACTATTCATATCAAGTAAATGAACAAGCTAATTAAAAATATAATACACTTTTCGCTACGGCACCGGGCGATGGTGTTCTTTATGACTGCGGTGCTGGCTGTGTTGGGCGTCTGGAGTTATTTGAATACCCCTATAGAAACTTTTCCAGACGTTACCAATACGCAAATAATTGTAATTGCACAGTGGCCCGGCCGCAGTGCCGAAGAGGTGGAGAAAATGATAACGGTGCCTATGGAGACCGTTTTAAACTCCGTACAAAAGAAGGCGAATTTGCGTACCACATCTTCATTCGGTCTTTCATACCTGCGTATCATTTTTGATGATGATGTGGATGATGCCTTTGCACGCCAGCAGGTATTAAGCCGCCTGCAAAATGCTGACCTGCCCGAGGGTGTTAAACCCGAAGTAGAACCGCCTTACGGCCCAACCGGTGAGATATATCGTTATACATTAAAGAGCAAAACAAAATCTATCCATGAGCTAACCGCCATACAGGATTGGGTGCTTGACCGCCAGTTTAAATCAATACAGGGTGTTGCCGATGTAAACAGCTTTGGTGGTGAAGAAAAAACTTACGAAGTAAGCGTTAACCCGTCCCTGCTGCAAAAATACGGATTAACCTCGCTTGATGTTTTCAATGCCATTAACCGCAGTAATATAAATGTGGGTGGTGATGTAATTGAGAAGAACGACCAGGCATTTGTAGTGCGCGGCATTGGTTTAATCAATAATATTAGTGAGATAGAGAACATCATCATTAAGAATGTAAATAACGTACCTATACTGGCACGTAATGTTGCCGATATTAAAGAAAGCGGCCTGCCCCGTTTAGGCCAGGTTAGCCGCGACAGGCAAAAAGACGTAATTGAAGGTATTATAGTAATGCGCAAGGGTGAGAACCCTGCCGAGGTGTTGCAGAAGATTCGCGATAAAGTTACCGATCTGAATGATAACATACTGCCAAAGGATGTTAAGATAGATACCTTTTATGACCGTACCAACCTAATGGATTTTTGTACCGAAACAGTTATTCATAACTTGTTAGAAGGTATTGTGCTGGTAACCGTGATCGTGTTTCTTTTTATGGCCGATTGGCGGACTACCTTAACAGTAGCCATTATTATTCCCCTGGCGCTGTTATTTGCCTTTATATGTATGCGTATAAAGGGAATGACGGCCAACCTGTTATCAATGGGGGCGGTTGATTTTGGTATCATTATAGATGGTGCCGTGGTAATGGTTGAAGGGATATTTGTAGCCCTTGACCATAAAGCCAAAGAAGTGGGTATGCAAAAATTTAACGGGCTGGCAAAGCTGGGCCTGTTTAAAAATGTTGGTTCGGAAATGGGCAAGGCCATCTTCTTTTCCAAGCTCATTATCATTACCTGTTTAATCCCCATTTTCGCTTTCCAAAAGGTGGAGGGTAAAATGTTTTCGCCTTTGGCTTACACATTGGGCTTTGCTTTGTTGGGTGCACTATTGTTTACACTTACACTGGTGCCTGCGCTATCAAGCATCCTGTTAAGAAAGAATGTAAAGGAAAAGCACAATCCGGTTGTTATATTCTTTGAGAACGGCATCCACAAGATGTTTGCCTTTACCTATAAAAACCAAAAGCTCAGTTTAATAGTAGCGTTCAGTTTTATGGCGCTTACTTTCTTCTCGGCTAAATTTTTAGGTACAGAATTCTTGCCTGATCTGAATGAGGGAGCCCTTTGGGTAGAGGCTGAGTTACCTATGAGTGTATCATTGAAACAGGCAGAGGACATCAATCAGAAGATGATGCAGATACTGGAGAAATTCCCTGAAGTGAAACAAACGCTGGCACAGGTTGGCCGTACCAATGACGGTACCGACCCCAAGGGATTTTTCAATGTACAAATCCAGGTTGACCTGAAAAGGAAAAATGAATGGCCAAGCGGCTTGAGCGAGGAGGAGCTGATTGACCAGATGGATCAGCAGTTACGCAAATTACCGGGTATTGTATTTAATTATTCGCAACCAATTCGTGATAACGTAGATGAAGCCGTTGCCGGTGTGAACGCGAGTATGGCGGTAAAAATTTTCGGTCCTGATTTTAACGAACTGGACAAAAAAGCCGATGCTGTAATGAAAGTGCTGAAAGATATTAAAGGTGTTGACGATTTGGGCGTGTTGCGCAATTTAGGTCAGCCTGAGTTTAGGATAGAGCTTGATCAGCGTAAAATGGCTTTATACGGTGTTGCCACTGCCGATGCCAACTCGGTTATTGAAATGGCCATTGGTGGTAAAGCTGCAACCCAGTTATATGAGGGTGAGCGTAAATTTGATATCCGCATCCGTTATCAGAAGCAATATCGCGATACCCAGGACAAAATAAAAAACCTGATGGTGCCAACGCTTAATGGTTCAAAAATATCCATTCAAGAAATAGCAACCATTAAAGAATTAACCGGCCCGGCGTTTATCTTCAGGGATAATAACACCCGTTACATAGCAGTAAAATTTAGTGTACGCGGCCGCGATTTGGGCAGTACCATTGCCGAGGCACAGAAAAAAGTTAATGGCACTGTAAAGCTTGATCATGGCTATGCCTTTACCTGGAACGGCGAGTTTGAGAACCAGATTCGTGCATCAAAAACACTCTCGCATGTAGTGCCTATTTGCTTGCTGGTTATCTTTTTAATACTGTATGTAATGTTTGGTAATGCAAAAGATGCCCTGCTGGTTATCATGAACGTGCCATTTGCGCTCATAGGTGGCATACTGGCCCTGCATATAACAGGTATAAACTTTAGTATATCGGCAGGTATTGGTTTCATTGCTTTGTTTGGTGTTTGTATTCAAAATGGGGTGATCCTGATATCTGTATTCCGTAAGAATTTGGAGGAAGGCAAGCATTTGGATGATGCTATATTAAGCGGTGTAATTTCACGTGTGCGCCCGGTAGTAATGACCGCGTTAATGGCAGCCATAGGCTTAATGCCGGCAGCAATATCAACCGGTATAGGTTCAGAAACACAAAAACCTTTAGCTATAGTGGTAATAGGCGGTTTGGTTACTTCAACCATACTTACCCTGCTTATTTTACCGGTTATTTACGCTATGGTGAATAGGTTCATACATAAAAGAGAGAATCGTAAATTATTAAAAAATATAGGTGCAATTAACGCGTAAAGAAAATATTGCGTAACGAAGTTGCCGCATGTTTTAGTGTGCATGTGGTAAGGGAGTGTGTTGTTACAACACCTCCCTTTTTTGTTTTAATACATATGCCGCACTTATTTCGGTATCTCTAATGCTAACAATAAGGCATGGTTAATTAACTGTCTCTGAGAGATTTTTAAAATAATTCAGACGAGTTTGTTCCGCTTTGTTCCGCTTCTGTTCCGCTTTGTTCCGCTTTTAGCGGAACGGAACAGCAACCCAACAGATTGCCAACCGCTTAACAAAACAGGTGCATTAGTATGAGTTTGTAAAAATTATACTATAAAATAATAATGCATCACTAAAGTTACAATTCGGGCATTTTGTATAGAAAACGATCCAGCAATGTGTATTAAATGATGCACATTGGTGTAATCTGGACGATAATTGTGTAGGAGTTGGGCATATTAAGTTAATCAAAACATAATTTAATTACTTTTTATCCTTAAATATTAATTAGGAATTAATATTTAAGGATATGACGTTTTCGGTTG
>JAQBNZ010000224.1 GCA_028288285.1 Mucilaginibacter sp. | reverse complement strand
TAATGAAATTACATATACATCTGGTAAACAAGGAAGAATATTTCCCGGCGACTTTGCTTTTGAATTATCAGACACCTATGGCTTTCCAATAGACCTTACAGAATTAATGGCAAGGGAAAGAGGTTGGAGTGTGGACATGGAAGCTTTCAACCAAGCTCTCCAAGCCCAAAAATCCCGTTCCCGCGCCGCAACGGCCATTGATACCGGCGACTGGATCTTAGTTAAAGATGAAGATGAACCTGTTGAGTTTACCGGTTATGATGAAACCGAAACCGTTGCTCATATTATTAAATACCGTAAAGTAACCGCCAAGGGTAAGGAGCAATTTCAGATAGTACTGGATAAAACCCCTTTTTATGCGGAAAGCGGTGGACAGGTAGGGGATAAGGGTGAATTGGTTTTCCCTAACGGAGAAATTATTGAGGTGACTGATACTAAAAAAGAAAATGGTTTAATTGTTCACTTTACAGATAAGCTGCCCTCAACCCCTGATGATGCTTTAACCGCTATAGTTGATCCGGCTAAACGTAACAGCACCAATAGTAACCACAGCGCAACACATTTGCTGCACGCCGCTATGAAACAGGTGTTGGGTAGTCACGTTAACCAAAAAGGATCATTGGTAAACAGCGATTACCTGCGTTTTGATTTCTCGCACTTTGCCAAGGTAACTGATGAAGAACTTGCACAGATTGAAGCCATTGTAAACGAAAAAATTCGTGAGAATATATTTTTACAGGAAGATCGTAACGTACCTTATGAGCAAGCCATCAACAGCGGCGTAACGGCCCTGTTCGGCGAAAAGTATGGTGATTATGTACGGGTAATAACCTTTGATGCATCATTCAGCAAGGAGCTTTGCGGCGGTACGCATGTAAAAGCAACCGGACAGATAGGTTATTTTAAAATTGTATCAGAAAGTGCTGTGGCCGCTGGTGTGCGTCGTATAGAGGCCATTACAGGCATTGCTGCCGAAACTTATATCACCGAGCAAACCAAACTGGTGCAGCAAGTAAAAGAGTTGCTGAAAAACCCGAAAGACGTTGCAAGAAGCATTGAAACTTTGCTGGAAGAAAATTCCCGTTTAAAGAAAGAGATAGAGAAAACTATATTAGAAAAATCATCTGGCTTGAAGGATGATTTGGCAAAAAAGGCAGAAAGCATTAACGGTATAAACTTTATTGCACAACAGGTTGAATTACCTAATGCCGATGGGGTGAAGAACCTTGCTTACAATCTTAAAGATATTGTACCAAACCTGTTTCTTGTACTGGCAGCAAATATTGATGGCAAACCAAACATTACCGTTATGATAGCCGAAAACCTTGTAAAAGAAAAAGGACTCCATGCCGGTAATATTGTTAAAGAGCTGGCTAAAGAAATTAAAGGCGGTGGCGGCGGTCAGCCATTTTTTGCAACCGCGGGTGGTAGTGATGTTAGCGGTATTGACAATGCTTTAGCCAAAGCCAAAAGCTTTATATAATAAATATACTGCATAAAAAAAGACCGCTTCAAATGGAGCGGTCTTTTTTGTTTTTATCCAGATCTAATAATTCAATTAGTTCCCGTTACCATGGCCTTTTTCTTTACCACCGCCATGACCTTTTTCGTTTCCGCCGTCATGGCCATTACCATTACCGCGCCTGTCATTGCCATGCCCATTTCCACGGTCATTTCCATTTCCACGATCATTTCCATTGTCATTTCCGTTTCCACGATCATTTCCGTTGTTTCCTTTAGCAAAGTTGGAGTTGCCACGTACAATTACCTGCCTGTTTGAGCCTCTGTATTGTGCATAGCGGCTACGATCTGTATTAAAATAACGGTATGCTTGTGGCCTGTCCACGGCTACTTTATACCCGTTATTAATATTATAGCCCCTGTATCTGGCAGGAAGAGAGTTTCTGAAAACCCAATTTCCTCTTTCTAAATACACATATTGGTGCTTGGGCGCATAGTAATAGCTTTCAACATCTGGTAAGTAATAGTACTCAACATCTGAATATGTTGGGGGAGGGGTCCAGGTGCCAATGTTTACATTAAGGCTTACCTGTGCTTTTGACTCGGTAACAGCTGTTGCAAGTATAAAGCATGATGCAAGCATTCCTAAGATTAATTTTTTCATCGTATCTTCAAGTAAATTAAATTGTGATTTATTTTGTCTGGTTATCAGACAATTCCTTCAACACGTAATTGGTTAAAGTGTTTCATTGTTAAACGTAATTATTCCTATAAACATAAATTATAGCCACCGTGGCAATATTGTTTTAAGAATTGTAAGCAAAAAATATAAATAACATTATATTTGGCAGGTTTGATCAATGCTGAATAACAGCGGAATATATGGTATGGCATTTCTAATAAGCGGCGTGAGTAAATATGAGTTAGTTGTAGGTTTAGAAGTACACGCACAATTATCAACTTTAAGTAAAGCTTTTTCTTCAGATTCGGCAGCATTTGGTGCCGAACCTAATCATAATGTGAGTCCCATTTCATTGGGGCATCCGGGTACCTTGCCGCGTATCAACAAAAAAATGGTTGAGTACGCTGTAAAAATGGGTCTGGCATGTAATTGCACCATCAATCTTACTAATACATTTGCACGTAAAAACTATTTCTATGCTGATTTGCCTAAAGGTTTTCAAACTACTCAGGATCAGCAACCTATATGCTTAGGCGGAGATATTACTGTAAAATTGGCCGATGGCACATCAAAAAAAATAGCTATTCATCACATCCACATGGAAGATGACGCAGGTAAAAGCTCGCACGATCAGCACGATGAGCTTTCTTTGATAGACCTAAATAGGGCGGGGGTGCCGCTTATAGAAATAGTATCAGAACCTGATATGCGCAGCGCCGAAGAAGCGGGTCAATTTTTGACAGAAATTCGCCGGCTATTACGTTATCTGGATATTTGCGACGGAAATATGGAAGAAGGCAGTATGCGTTGCGATGCCAATATATCTGTAAGGTTAAAGGGTGCATCAGCATACGGTAACCGGTGCGAGGTGAAAAACCTTAACTCTATCCGTAATGTGCAGCGCGCTATAGAGCATGAGTTTGAACGCCAGGTAGCTATTATTGAAAAAGGCGGCCATATAGATCAAAACACCCTTAATTTTAATGCTGATACCGGCGAAACATCGGTACTTCGCTCAAAGGAAATGGCTAATGATTACCGCTACTTTCCCGAGCCGGATTTGTTACCCGTGCAATTAACCGAAGCTAACCTATCGGCCATACGTGAAAGTATGCCTGCCCTGCCTAATGAGTTATTCGCGAAATATACTACAGAACTCGGCCTATCAGACTATGATGCCGGTGTTATTATAGCCGATAAAGAGTTTGCCGCTTATTTTGAAGAAGCAATAAAACATACCGCTAATTATAAATCAGCAGCCAATTGGCTTATGGGTTCTGTACGGTCATATATTAATGATAATAGCATCAGTATTAATGAATTAGCACTTAGCCCCGCAAACCTTGCCGGTTTAATTAAACTGGTTGATGATGGTAAAATAAATAATTCGGTTGCAGCACAAAAGCTGTTCCCGGCAATGATAAAAGATAGTAGTAAAACCGCTGATGAACTGGCTCAAAAACTTAATCTGCTTATTAGCCAGGATACATCAGAAGTTGACCAATTTATACAGGCAGTATTAGCTAAATATCCTGATAAGGTGATAGAATACCAAAGGGGGAAAAAAGGCGTTTTAGGCTTGTTTATGGGCGAAGTTATGAAGCTTTCTAAGGGAAAGATAGACCCGCAGAAAACCAACCAGCTTTTAATAAAGGAATTAGAATCTAAATAGAACATGAAAATCCGTATAATTACCTGTGCTACACTTTTTACAGCCCTGTTTATAGTTGCCTGTAAAAGTAAATCTGATTTTACCATATCTGGCACAGTTGCTAATCCGGGCAGTTTGAAAAAGGTGTATTTGCTGGTAGCAGATAGCACCCAGGTTAGCGTTATAGATTCAGTTAATTTAGACGGTAAGAACCAGTTTAAATTTAAGCACCCTGCGCCGTATGCCAACCTTTATAAATTGCGCGTAGGTGGCAGTATATATGATTTTGTTGCCAAGAATGGCGATGACATTACTTTTGATACCGATATTGCAGATGTATCTCACACCTACAAAATATCAGGTTCAGATGATTCTGAAAAAATTAAAGACTTTAACAAGATAAGTAATTTTTATGGCGCTAAAAACAGTAAGCTATCTGACGAGTATACCGCAAAATCAGAGGCGCTGGGCAAGGAATCAGATTCGCTCATAAAAATTTACATGCCTCAGTTTCAAAAAAACATTGCTGATTACAGTAATGAGGTGTTAAAGTTTATTGAGAAGAACAAAAAATCATTGGCTGGTTTTTATGCGGCTACTTCGCTTGATCAGTATAAATACGAGCAGCAATTAGTAGCTTATGCTGATAATATAAAAGATGACTTTAAAGATAACCCGGCTGTACAACGTTTTATTAGACAGATGGAAGCCGCTAAGCCGGTATCGGTAGGCCATAAAGCGCCTGAGTTTACTATGCAAAGCATTGATGGCAAGCCAGTTAAACTATCAGATTATAAAGGCAAATACGTTATGCTTGATTTTTGGGCATCATGGTGTGGCCCTTGTCGCCAGGAAAATCCTAACGTTGTAAAACAGTATAAGATTTTTAAACCAAAAGGGTTTAATATTTTGGGCATCTCGCTTGATACGGAGAAGAAAGATTGGCAAACTGCCATTAATGCTGATAAACTAAGTTGGATGCATGTATCTGAATTACAGCGTTTTGATGGCCCTACTGAACGGCTATACCGTATAGAAGCTATCCCATCAAACTTTATAATTGATCCGCAAGGGGTAATCGCTGCTAAGAATATTACCGGTGCTGATCTTGAAGATTTTTTAAAGAAAACATTTAATAAGCCTGAATAAATAGTTAACATAATGTGGCATTTAACAATTTGTTAATGTATCTTTAACTATAAGCTATCATTAAGATTATACTTTTAGGCAAAAATTAACCTTACATGAGCTCCAGCAAACAGAAGATATTAATTGTTGACGACGAACCCGATATTTTAGAGTTAATTGAATATAACCTTAAAAAAGAAGGTTATCAGGTATATTCGGCCCGCAATGGCCAGGAAGCTGTAGCCGAAGCTAAAAGAACCCAGCCCGATCTTATTGTATTGGATATAATGATGCCTAAAATGGATGGCATTGAGGCTTGCCGCATTATGCGCACCATGCCCGAGTTTAAAAACACCTTTATGGTTTTTTTAACCGCCCGTAGCGAGGAGTATTCAGAAATTGCCGGCTTTAACGTTGGTGCCGATGATTACATTGCCAAGCCTATTAAGCCACGAGCACTTGTTAGCCGTATAAACGCCATTCTTCGCCGTAATTCGGCACCTGAAGAGGTTACCGATAACAAGCTGGAAATTGGCGATCTGGTTATAGATCGTGAAGCTTATTTGGTTTACAAAAAAGGTGTTAAAGTAGTATTAGCTAAAAAAGAATTTGAATTATTATATCTGCTGGCCTCAAAACCAGGAAAGGTATATACCCGCGAGGTGATATTAAAAAGTATTTGGGAGGACTCAGTAGTAGTTACCAACCGTACTATTGATGTACACGTACGTAAACTACGCGAGAAACTGGGCGATGATTGTGTGGCTACCGTAAAAGGAGTAGGCTACAAATTCGAAGCATAAACAAAACGGCTCCAATTATTGGGGCCGTTTTTGTTATATATTCATTTTTGCATTATTGCTTTTTAGCAGCAATTGCAATTTAGCGGTAGCCGCTTCAACTTAGCTTAAAAAGCAGCCTCAGCTTTAACGTCATATTAATGACAATAATGTTACATATTTACTTTATCAACCAAACTTTTTTGTTAAAGTCTGTTAAATCAATCCATTTTCATATTATCTGCAGATTTGAAAACTAATATTGTTTATGTAATAAATGGTGCAGCTTAAAAGCCGCTTCAACTATTTGTGGATGTAGCACTAATACGATAACAGAATTAATCCTACATTGCAACCACTGGCATAAGTTTAAATTAATTATCTAAATAAATTACTACATATGCATCATGAACACCATGTAACCAGTTCAGAAGTAGTCAGAGATATTGTTATTGGAATGGCTGATGGCCTAACAGTGCCTTTTGCTTTAGCCGCAGGGCTAAGTGGTGCTGTAAGCTCATCGGGGCTTGTGGTTACCGCCGGAATTGCAGAGATTGTTGCAGGCTCAATTGCTATGGGCCTGGGAGGGTACTTAGCCGGGCGCACCGAGGTTGACCATTATCAATCAGAATTAAAGCGCGAGTACGATGAAGTTAAACGCGTTCCTGAGCAGGAGAAGATTGAAGTAAAACAAGTATTTGCAGAATTTGGCCTGTCTCACTCCCTGCAAAATCAAATTGCTGACGAGCTCGCTAAAGACAAAAAAAAGTGGGTTGATTTTATGATGCGCTATGAACTTGGGCTGGAAGAACCTAATGCAAACAGAGCTACTAAGAGTGCCTTAACCATAGGTTTGTCTTACATAGTAGGCGGTATTATTCCCTTATCACCTTATATTGTAATTGATAATGCACAGGTTGCTTTATATTATTCTTGTTTTGTAACCTTAATTTGCCTGTTCGTTTTTGGATATTTTAAAAGTAAGCTAACCGGCCAGCCGGCTGTTATAGGTGCATTAAAAGTTGTGGTTATTGGGGCGTTAGCTGCCGGTGCAGCGTTTTTAATAGCAAAACTTATAACAAAATAATAGATTTTATTCTTTGTTACTTCCTCCGTTTATCATGTCAGATACCAGTCCTTTTCCATCTTTACGCTCTGCTAAATAAATCCCGGCAATATGCACTACAATAAATATAAGAACAAGGTACATACAAAAGCCATGAACTTCTTTAACTGAAGGCCTTATAGATTTATATGCAGCTAATGCATCTTCAAATGCTAAAAACAAACCTGTAACAACCATAACAGTTAGTACTGCATAAAATAGGGCATATATTGCTTTCACTGTTAACTCATGACGGGCAATTTCCCGGTTCTTTTTTATGATATTATACTGCTGGTAAGCATTCTTTAATTTCCCCATAAACTTTTGGTCGGTAAGCTGAAAGTATTCTAATATCAGCCTAAACAATAGTAAAGCTGTTAAAGCATAGCCAAAGTAAATATGTATTCCCCAAACACTGTCACTTAAGGCATGAGCCACACCTCTGGCTTGTTCTGTAGTTACATTTGCGCCAGATTTTTGTAACTCGCTTTTCATTAAATCTGATGTTGCGCGATCATCTGTTATAGTTGAGTTGATTAAAACCGTTATTAAAGAACCACTAATTATAATTGTGTTCATCCAGTGCCATAAACGTAAAGAAGATGAATAACTCTTTGTTTTTTGCGGATGCTGAATATCTCTTCGTGATGGTTCAATAATGGCCATATTTATTTTAAGTTATAATTAAATATAAATGTGTAATATTCCCTATTTGTTTTTAGGAGGGTAGTTAAAGATATTGAATAATTATGTAGAAATACTGTAGTAACAAATTATTGATGTTATATTAAATGGGATAATACTCTACAGATTGTTTTCAGATTGTTTTTGTAATTAGCATTAAAAATCAATTGTTGTAGGTCAATGAAATTGCCAATAATAAATTATTGTGTTAAAATATCTTAATAATTAAACGTTGAAAATTCTAATAATAGAAGATGAGCAGGGGTTGAGAGAGAACATTGTCGCCTATTTAACTGAGGACAATAATATTTGTGAAAGCTGTTCTGATTTGGAAGATGCAATAGCGAAGCTTACCTTCTATACTTATGATTTTGTTTTACTCGATATAGGTTTGCCTGATGGTGATGGCTTTGCTGTATTGAACTATTTAAAAAATCAAACAAGAAGCGAGGCTGTAATTATTATCTCGGCAAGAAACTCTTTGGATGACAGGATTAACGGGTTGAATATTGGTGCGGACGATTATCTGATAAAACCATTTCATCTTGCTGAACTAAAAGCAAGAATTATAGCTGTGTTCCGTCGTAAATCTACAAATAGCAATAATAGCCTTGTGTTTAACGAAATAGTAATCAATCTTATGGGTAGAACTGTAGAGGTGAACGGAAGTGCAATTATTTTAACCCGCAAAGAATACGATATGTTGCTCTATTTTATTGCTAACAGAGGAAAAGTAATAGCCAAAACAGCACTTGCAGAGCACTTATGGGGCGATGAAATGGATATGCATGATAACTTTGATTTTATTTATTCGCATATAAAAAACCTCCGGAAAAAAATACTCGATGTAACCTCAAACGATTATCTAAAATCAATATATGGCATAGGTTATAAATTCACTGACGAATGAAATTAGCATCACATTACAACAAAGTCAGTATTATAGTTACTCTTTCGGTTTTGTTTTTTGGGGCTGTAATATATTTTTTCGCTATCAATAACATAGCTGAAAGTTTACACGATAACCATTTGTCTGAAGAAGTGGCAGAGGTTTTAGAATATATTAATCTTAATAAACAACTGCCTAAACAGAGAGATTTTGACGAAGATCAAATCAAGTTTAGTAAACTTAAACATACACGTGTCGCCACACGGTTTTATGATACGGTATACAATAACCCGAGGATTAATATAAATAGAGCCGGACGGGCTGTAGAAGGATCATTAGCCTTTAAAGGAGACCTATACAAGTTTAATATTGTTATTTCTAAAGAAAGTACTGAATATTTATTACAGCTAATTGCTATAATAACATTAACACTCATAGCGGCGTTGCTGCTGGTACTTTTTTTAACCAACAGATATTTACTTAAAGATCTTTGGAAACCGTTTTATAGAATACTGTACAAAATAAAAGCATACAATGTTTTAGAAATAGAAGAGTTGCAATTGACCCCTACAAAGGTAGATGAGTTTAAGGAACTGGATAATGCAGTTTATGTAATGAGCAAGCGCGTAAAACATGATTTCCAAAATCTTAAACATTTTACTGAAAATGCATCTCACGAAATGATGACTCCGCTGGCGGTAATAACATCAAAGCTGGATACATTGATACAGGATGAAACATTAAAACAAGAACAGCTTAATCAGATACACGATATTTACAGTGCGGCAGGTAAATTATCACGATTAAATCAAACACTTTTATTATTGGTAAAAATTGAAAACAACCTGGTTGGAGATACAGAACAATTGAACCTAAATGAGTTAATTGATATAAAAACCAGACAATTTCAGGAGGTATTATTATCAAAAGATATACAAGTAACAACGGCGTTAGTTAGTAAAGAAGTTACAGGTAGTAAGTACCTGATAGATATTTTACTAAACAACCTGTTTAGTAATGCCATACGGCACAATATTGCGAGCGGAAAAATCCTTATTAAATTATCTAACAGTCAGCTTTTATTTCAAAACACCGGTTTATCCACACCATTAAATGATGAAACAGTTTTTGACCGCTTTGAAAAAGGTAAGAACTCCGAGGGAATAGGTTTGGGTTTAACCATTGTGAAAAATATTTGTAATTCCTACAATTGGGATCTTAATTATATCTTCACAGATAGCTTACATACTTTTATTGTAAAATTTAGGTAATTACTGCCTTGTTAGGCCTTCACTCCAGATTGTCTTCAGTTTATTTTTTTACAATTGCCTTTAGTAAAGGGTTAGGAATGCTCGTATTTTTTATCAAAGTAATATCTTTATTTTAGTAGTAGTATCTTATGAAAAATAGCATTCATAAAGTTTCTGTAAAATAAGATTAACCAATCGGGTTTAAATACATCATATTTCAAATAATTACATAAATTAAAAATAAGCTATTCATATGATTGATCGTATAATTGAGTTTTCTGTTAGAAATAAGCTTATTGTTGGATTATTTGTATTAATACTTATTGCCGGCGGTATTTATTCTGCATCAAAGCTACCGGTAGATGCTGTTCCGGATATTACTAACAACCAGGTTCTAATCATAACGGTATCCCCATCATTAGCCGCGCCTGAAGTAGAACGACTAATAACGGCACCAACCGAACGCTTAATGGCATCCCTTCCACAGTTAAAAGAAATGCGCTCTATCTCGCGTTTTGGGCTGTCAAATGTTACTGTTGTATTTGAGGATGGTATTGATATAACCAAAGCCAGGCAGCAGGTAAGTGAACGATTAAATCAGCTAAAGAGTATGATTCCGCCGGGAATAGGCGAGCCGGACATGGGCCCTGTAACCACTGGTTTAGGCGAAGTGTATCAGTATTATGTGGTGCCAAAACCAGGATATGAAACTAAATATACATTAACGCAGCTTCGTACATTTCAGGAGTGGATAGTGCGCAGGCAGTTATTGGGGGTGCCGGGAGTAGCAGATGTAAGCAGTTTGGGTGGTAAATTAAAACAATATCAGGTTGTTATTGATCCTGCTAAAATTAAAAGCCTGGGTATTACATTAGATGAACTGTTTAATGCGGTACAGCAAAATAATGAAAACGCCGGTGGTGCTTATATAGAAAACGGCCCTAACGCTTATTATATCCGTACCGAAGGTATGGCAACCTCCATTGCCGACCTGCAAAGTATCCCCGTTAAAACATCACGTGGCATTCCTATGCGGCTGGCAGATGTTGCTGAAGTAAAAGAAGGAAGTGCGTTAAGGTTTGGTGCCATGTACAATAACAAATATGGCGAAGTAAGCGGTGCAGTTGTGCTTATGCTAAAAGGTGCCAATGCCATGCAAGTGGTAGAGCAGGTGAAAGAACGGATAGAAATAATAAAAAAGCGCCTGCCCGAGGGGGTAACTATATTGCCTTACTATGAACGTAGCAAAATGGTAGGTAATTCAATATCTACCGTTAAACGTAACCTTATAGAAGGTGCGCTTATTGTAATTTTTGTATTGGTGCTTTTTTTAGGTAACCTGCGCTCAGGGTTGGTGGTAGCTTCAGTAATACCGCTGGCCATGCTATTTGCCCTCATTATCATGAACATTTTTGATGTCTCAGCTAATTTAATGAGTTTGGGCGCGCTTGATTTTGGGTTAATTGTAGATGGTGCGGTTATTATAGTTGAGGGTGTTATGCACCGTTTTAGAGACAAAATAAATAATCATACGGTTTCTGGTAAACTTTCACAGGAAGATGTGGATGCTGAAGTAAAAAAGTCGGCATCCAGGCTTATGAATGCCGCCATATTTGGGCAAATTATTATTCTTATTGTATACCTGCCCATTTTAAGTTTAGAAGGTATAGAGGGTAAAATGTTTAAACCAATGGCAGAAACAGTTGCCTTTGCTTTACTTGGCGCTTTTATTTTATCGCTTACTTACGTACCCATGATGACTGCGCTTACCATGAGTAAGAAAACTAACAAGCGAACAAATTTTGCTGATAAGATAATGGCTGTCCTGCAAAGCCGCTACACCCCCATATTAAATATGGCTATTAGCCATACCAAAGCAGTTATATTTATTGCGTTGGTGTTAATGGGGGCGGCGTATATGGTATTTAATACCTTGGGCGGCGAGTTTATACCGCAGTTGGAAGAGGGTGATTTTGCCATTGATGCCCGTTTTTTGCCAGGTACCTCACTAACACAAACCATTAAAGGAATGAAAATGGCAAGTGAGGAACTGAAGAAATTTCCCGAAGTACAGCAGGTTACCTGCCGTATAGGTTCCGCAGAAATTCCTACCGACCCAATGTCTCTGGAGCAATGCGATGTTTTCGTTACTCTGAATGATAAATCTACCTGGACTACTGCGCATAATTATGCAGCTTTAGAAGATACGATGGGTAAACGGCTTGCACAAATACCTGGTTTAAATGTCGGGTTTGAATATCCTGTACAAATGCGCTTTAATGAACTAATATCTGGCGCTAAGCAAGATGTTGTTATAAAAGTATTTGGCGATGATTTGCAACAGCTTTCAAAGCTTGCCGGTAAATTAAGTGGTTTACTAACCACTGTAAAAGGAGCAACCGATGTTTACACCGAAAAAATTATAGGTCTGCCTCAAATTGTAGTGCATTATAACCGTGCATCATTGGCGCAATATAATGTGAGTATAAATCAGGTAAACCACATTGTTAATGCAGCCTTTGCAGGTGAGAAGGCCGGAAATATTTACGAAGGCGAAAAGCAGTTTGATGTAATGCTGCGAATTGCAGATACTGCCCGGTCAAACTTTGATCATATTGGAGAACTGCTGATTAATACACCGAATGGAAGTCAGGTTCCTTTAAGTCAGCTTGCCTCAATAAGTATAAAAGATGGCCCCAATCAAATACAGCGCGAAGATGGTGAACGGAGGATCTCGGTATCATTTAATGTTAGGGGGCGAGATGTTGAAAGTGTAGTTAAAGACCTCCAGGCAAAGGTTCAACAAAAACTTAAGTTGCCACCGGGGTATCATTTAGAGTATGGTGGGCAGTTTGAGAACTTAAATTCGGCAAAAAAACGACTAACCGTTGCAGTACCTGCGTCTCTGTTCTTTATTTTTATACTGCTGTATTTTGCGTTTAATCAGTTCAGAGAAGCACTAATTGTTTTCTCTGCAATTCCGTTGGCTGCAACAGGCGGTGTTTTTGCACTCTGGTTGCGCGGAATGGCTTTCAGCATATCTGCCGGAGTAGGCTTTATTGCTTTATTCGGTGTTGCGGTTTTAAACGGAATAGTGCTTATAAGTGAGTTTAACCGATTAAAAGAAGAGGGTGAAGAAGATGTAAATGAACGCATACGTAAAGGTACAGCAAACCGGTTAAGGCCTGTTTTGATGACAGCCACCGTAGCATCATTAGGCTTTTTCCCTATGGCAATTTCCACCCATGCGGGTGCAGAGGTTCAAAGGCCACTTGCCACTGTTGTAATTGGGGGGCTAATAACTGCAACGTTATTAACTTTAATTGTACTGCCAGCCTTATACAGGCAGTTTGCATCTAAATCAAAAGCTAAAAAAAATGTTAAGAAAAATATTGTTGTTGCTACTTTAATGCTTTTTCTTGCCTTGCCTTCTCAAGCGCAAATCAACAACGACAAACAGATAACAGTAAATGATGCTGTAAAACTGGCTTTAGCAAATAACCAATCTTTGCGTGCCGCTCAAAACCAAACCCAGGCTGCCAAGGCTAATTTAGGCAGTGCTTTTGATATCCCTAAAACCCAGTTATCCTATGATGCTGGAAATATTAATAGTTCAAATATTGATAATCGTTTTTCTGTAACGCAAAATTTTGCATTGCCTGGTTATTACATTAATCAACGCAATTATTATAATGCAGAGGGCAGTCTGTCTGCATTACAGGAAGAATCATTAAAAAACCAGTTAGCTTATCAGGTTAGAGATGTATACCTGCAATTGACCACCTCACTTGCCAAGCTTAAACTATTAAATGACCAGGATTCTGTTTATAATGCTGTAATAAAACTTGAGCAGTTGAGGTTTAATACCGGAGAAACATCCCGGATAAATTTAACAAGTGCAGAGGCCAAAGCAGGTATGTTAAAAAATCAGCGCCGGTTAACGGAAACCGAGATTAGTGTTTTACAAAGTAAATTGCAGGTTTTAACAGGGGGAGGAGTAGCCTATTTGCCAGCAGACCAGTCGCCGCCCGGCTGGCAAAATGCTTTTGTGCCAGATTCAGTCAAAGCGATTCAAAACCCTGAGGTAAGGCAGGCTCAACAACAAGTAACTATTTCAGATTGGAAATTAAAAGTGAACCGTGCAAAAGCTTTACCGGAGTTTAGTTTAGGTTACAATAACCAGAGTTTTGCTGGCCCCGATATTTCACATACAGCAACCATCCTCAGTCAAAACAACCGGTTTTCATCATACATGGTAGGTGTAAATATTCCCATATTTTTCAAGCAATATAAAGCCGCAATAAAATCGGCAGGTTTTCAAAAAAAAGCTGCGGAATTTACCTACACAGCCAAGCAATTAGAATGGAAAGGGCAATGGCAGCAAACCTACAAGCGATATAATCAGCAATTGCAAGCACTTGATTATTATGAATCTTCGGCACTTAAACAGGCATCAGAATTGGTTCGCACCGCAACATTATCATTTAACAATGGAGGTATAAGTTATCTGGAATGGGTAAATTATTACAATCAGTCGGTACAATTAAGAACCGATAGGCTTGACGCCCTTTTGCAATTAGATCAAACTATAAACCAGCTTTGGTATTACCAGGGACAAACAGAAAAACCATGAAAAGTATATATATTATATTAGTGTTCGCTTTTTTTATTAGCGCCTGTGGAAGCAAACAGGATAAAAAGGAGCAGGAGCCTGTACAACAGCAGCAAACAAAGGCTAAAGGTAATACAATAGTGTTTACGCCTGAGCAAAGCAAAAACGGCGGTGTTGATACCGGCATTTTACCTACACATCTTTTAACTACGGCAATACATGTTAATGGGCAGGTAGATGTACCCCCTGAAAATTTGATAGCGGTGAATGTCCCGATGGGGGGCTTTTTGAAAAAAATAACTTTACTGCCTGGTGAACATGTGGTAAAAGGACAAATTATAGCTCAAATTGAGAATCAGGATTATATCACTATCCAGCAGGATTATTTGACTACTATTAGCAAGATCACATATTTAAAACAGGAATTAGAACGGCAAAAGATACTTAGCCAGCAGCAGGCAAGCCCGCTTAAGCTTTATCAGCAGTCGCAGGCAGATTATAGTAGTCAAGTTGCCCAGGCGGCCGGATTGGCACAGAAGCTTAAACTAATTGGTATTAATCCTAATTCAGTAACACCTTCTACTATAAAGTCTACGCTCAGTATACATTCACCAATAACTGGTTATGTTTCGCAGGTAAATGTAAGCATAGGCCGGTTTATTAATCCAACAGATATTTTAATGGAGCTTGTAGATACCGATGATATACATGCCGCTTTAACCGTATTTGAGCAGGATATTGCTAAAATTTCAATAGGAAATGCGGTTAAAATTAATTTGCCAAGTGTTCCTGATAAAACCTACCCAGGAAAAGTAATTTTAATAGGCAGAGTATTGGATACTTCGCGAAGTGTTATGGTACACTGTCATTTTTTAAAAACCGATAAAAACTTATTGCCCAACATGTTTATACAGGCAACTATTGAAAGTAAACCACAGAAAACTTTAGCCGTTCCTGATGCGGCGTTGGTGAATTATAGTGGCCAGAAAGGCATTTTTATTGCCACTAAAAGCGGAAAAAATATTTCCTATAGTTTGTTGCCTGTAGAGGTTGGGGTACAACAAGACGGGTGGAATGAGATCAAATTAAGTAAACCTGAATTACAAGATAAAATATTTGTGCTGAAGGGCGCATTCTCCATATTGTCAGCTATGAAAAATACAGGAGACGATAGTGAGTAATTACTATCGGAAGTAATAATATTAATTGCTTATATCCAATTTAATATCTGTTCTTTATTAAGAAAATCATTATTTATACCACAAATATGCTTCGTAATTAACTGTTTCTGAGAGATTTTTTAAATAATTCAGACGAGTTTTGTTCCGCTTTTGTTCCGCTTTGTTCCGCTTTTAGCGGAACGGAACAGAAACCAAACAGATTGCCAATCGCTTAACAAAACAGGTGCATCAGTATGGGTTTGTAAAAATTATACTATAAAACAATATTGCATCACTAAAGTTACAATTTGGGCATTATTGTATAGAAAACGATCCAGCAATGTGTATTAAATGATGTACAATGGTGTAATCTGGACGATAATTGTGTAGGAGTTGGGCATATTAAGTTAATCAAAACATAATTTAATTACTTTTTATCCTTAAATATTAATTAGGAATTAATATTTAAGGATATGACGTTTTCGGTTG
>JAQBNZ010000220.1 GCA_028288285.1 Mucilaginibacter sp. | reverse complement strand
GCATGGAAGTGATCCCTTTGTCGTACTCACGAACGGAACCATCAGGAAGTGTAATACTAATCATCTACAACTATGATTTAAATTTTAATAAATAAGTGAATTATAACGATCACATACTACGTGATCTGTATTTAATGCAAAAATAGGATTTTAAGTTATAGCAGAAAGTAAATTATGCTTTTGCGTTGACTTCTGGTTATAGTGCGTCATTGCGAGGTGTGAAGCAATCGTAGATAGAAAAGTGTGCTACAAGCATGTGAAGATTGCTTCGTACCGCGATGCCGTTGTTGGTGTTGTCACCAACAACCCGCCATGCATTTTAATATCCAATCTTTCACCGTTCTAAACGGTTGTTGGTGACAACACCAACAACGGCGCAAGCTGTAGCATAAAAGCTCCTTACTGTTTGGTAAGGGGCTTTTTTACTATCAAGTAGTTACATCTTATTTTGATGCCGTTGATGCCGTTGTTGGTGTTGTCACCAACAACCCGCCATGCATTTTAATATCCAATCTTTCACCGTTCTAAACGGTTGTTGGTGACAACACCAACAACGGCGCAAGCTGTAGCATAAAGCTCCTTACTGTTTGGTAAGGGGCTTTTTTACTATCAAGTAGTTACATCTTATTTTGATGCCGTTGTTGGTGTTGTCACCAACAACCCGCCATGCATTTTAATATCCAATCTTTCACCTTTAAACGGTTGTTGGTGACAACACCAACAACGGCGCAAGCTGTAGCATAAAAAGGCCCTTACTGTACAGCAAGGGCCTTTTTACTATCAAATAATTGCGTCTTATTTTAAAAAATGCTGAATGATCAAACCTGCCAGTTCAACACCTATACGCTCCTGGGCCTCATTTGTGGCGGCACCAATGTGCGGGGTTAGTGAAATTTTAGGGTGAGATAAAATATCCTGACGCGGAGTTGGTTCGTTGTCAAATACATCAAGTGCAGCAAACGATACTTTACCACTGTTTAGTGCATCAAGCAAATCGCTTTCGTTGATCAGGCCACCCCGTGAGCAGTTAACCAGGCCAACGCCTTTTTTCATTACTTCGAATTCAGCAGCACCAATTAATGGTTTATCTACAAATGGTGTATGCAGGGTAATAAAATCTGCTTGTTTCATTATCTCTTCGGCAGTAGCGGTTCTAATGGCAACTTTAGCTACAAAGCCTCCACCCAAAACAACCTCAACTTCGGGGTTAAAAGGGAAAAGATCATAAGCAATCACTTCCATGCCAACACCAATAGCAATTTTAGCAACCTCTCTGCCTATACGGCCAAAGCCTAAAATACCCAGTGTTTTACCACGCAGCTCAATACCTTTTGCATAAGCTTTTTTCAGGTCGTTAAACTTGGTTGCACCTTCAACCGGCATTTTGCGGTTACTGTCTTGCAAGAAACGTACACCGGTAAACAAATGGCCAAATACCAGTTCGGCAACTGATAATGAAGACGATGCAGGCGTGTTGTAAACACCAATGCCTTTTTCTTTAGCATATTCTACATCAATATTATCAACACCTACCCCACCACGGCCTATCAGCTTAAGATTTGGGCATGCGTCTATCAATGCTTTGCGCACTTTGGTAGCGCTGCGAACAGTTATTGCATCAAACTCCTGTAAACGAACAGGTAATTCATCCTGCGGGATGTTTTTGGTTTCAACAAAGAAACCGGCATCCTCTAACATTTTTTGACCTATTGGGTCTATGCCATCATTGGCTAATATTTTGATCATGTTGTTGGTCATTGGGTCATTGAGTCATTGAGTCATTATTGCCATTTAAAAATGACCTGACTCAATGACCTAATGAAGTAAATTATTTATTCTTTTCTGCAAACTCACGCATGGCATCAATCAGCACATAAACGCTTGTAATTGGCAATGCATTGTATATAGATGCGCGGAAACCACCCACGCTCCTGTGGCCTTTAAGGCCTACTATGCCCTTTTCGTCGCATAATTTCAGGAATGGTTTTTCATGCTCAGGGTTTTCGGCAACAAAGCAAACGTTCATGTGCGAACGATCTTCTGTTGCGGCAACACCTTTAAACAGCGGGTTGCGGTCAATTTCTTCGTAAAGTACACTTGCCTTTGCATCGTTCTCTTTTTCTATAGCTTCAACACCACCTTTGGCTTTTAACCAGTTAAGGGTAAGCATTGATACATATATAGCAAAGCAAGGTGGCGTATTATACATTGATCCGCCTTCAATCTGCACCTGATAGTTAAACATAGCCGGAATTTTGCGACCTGTTTTGCCTAACAGATCATCCTTAACTATTACCAAAGTAACACCTGCAGGGCCCATGTTTTTTTGAGCACCGGCATATATTAAACCAAAATCGGCAACGTTAATTTTGCGGCTAAATATATCTGACGACATATCTGCAACAACAGGTATTGGCGATTTAAAAAATTTATGTAATTGGGTACCGTAAATAGTATTGTTTGACGTGATGTGCACGTAAGCGGCATCAGCAGGTATTTCAAAATCTTTAGGGATATAGGTAAAGTTACTTTCTTTTGAAGTAGCAATTACATCAACCTCGCCAAAAAACTTAGCTTCTTTAAGCGCTTTATTAGCCCATACGCCTGTTTCAACATATGCAGCCTTGCCGCCTTCTGGTAGCAAGTTATAAGGTGCCAAGGCAAACTGTGTGCTTGCACCGCCCTGTAAAAATAATACCGAGTACCCTGCAGGAACATCAAACAGTTCTTTAACAAGTTTAACAGCTTCATCTAACACCGCTTCAAATTCTGATGAACGGTGCGATATTTCCAGTAATGACAAACCTGTTCCGTTAAAATCGATTACTGCGGCTGCAGCCTGTTTCAAGACCTCATGAGGTAAAATGCCGGGGCCGGCACCGAAATTGTGTTTCATAATTTAGCGAATTTTAATGCTATAATTTATTATCAACTTTGTATTTTGAAGTGCCGAAGTTAATAAATTCGACAAATTTAATAGACTATATTTGCATTTTTTTAAAATGTATTATAAATACATAAATAATACACCTATCAGGAATGTTTTAACTGTGAAATTGCCTCAAGTTGGTTAGCTGCCGAGAAAACCGAATTGCCGGCAACCAGTACATTTGCGCCCGCTTTAATGAGCTTTAAAGCATTTGAACTATCAACTCCCCCATCAACTTCTATCAGCATATTTGGATTTTTTAGTGCGCTCAGTTCTTTTACTTCGCTTATTTTGGTGTAGGTATGTTCAATGAATTTTTGCCCGCCAAAGCCGGGGTTTACAGACATTACCAGCACCATATCCAAATCGGCAATAATATCTTTTAACAGCAATACATTAGTATGCGGGTTAATTGCCACTGATGCCTTACAACCCAACTCCTTTATAGCCTGAATGGTACGGTGCAAATGCGGACAAGCCTCATAATGTACTGTAAGGTTGTATGCACCTGCTTCTACAAAAGCTTTCAAATAACGGTCAGGGTCTACAATCATCAAATGCACATCCAATGGTTTTGTGGCATGTTCCTTTAAAGCCTTAACCACCGGGAAACCAAACGATATATTGGGTACAAACATTCCGTCCATAACATCAACATGCAGCCAGTCGGCTTCGCTGTTGTTTATCATTTCAACATCGCGCTGCAGGTTTGCAAAATCGGCAGCTAAAATTGAAGGTGCTATTAAGTGGTTCATGGTGGTAAATATAGGGATATTGTTTTAAGGTTGTAAAGCCTGGACTGTAGTAAACTAACATCTATATATTTTATTTAACAGGATGTTGGTACATTGTGATAAAAAATTAAGGCAGATGTCCAATACTTAAAACTTCATTTGTTATTGGGATATAAAACAATTATTCTATTATTTTAAAACTTAACATCATGAATGAGTACGCATTAATTATGAGGCATGAAGATGGACAAAAAGTAGCTTCGCCAGAGCAAATTCAAGTATGGATGAAACAAACCATGGACTGGATTGGCGGCATAGCTGCACAAAACAAGTTTGTAAGCGGTACAGGCTTGCCATTTGATGATGCCCGTGTGGTAAAACATAACCGGGTGATAACCAACGGCCCGTTCGGCGATATTAAAGAAACCATTGGCGGGTTTATTATCGTAAAGGCGGAATCGGCAGACGAAGCTGCGGAGTTTGCCAAAGATTGTCCGGTTTTACAGGGCGAAGGCAATACGGTTGAAGTAAGAAAAGTAGCAAAGAACGACGGTACACATTAATTTTAATTTTAAGAAACCATGAAAGATTTTATGTTAATATTCAGGGCTGATTATTCATCAATGATAGATAGATCGCCCGAAGAAAGAGAAGCCATGACCAAAAGATATATGGACTGGATCAACAATATTGCCGGGCAGGATAAACTGGTTGATATGGGTAACCGTTTAGCCCCTACCGGCAAAGTGGTTTCTGCAGGTAACGTTATTACTAATGGCCCTTACACCGAAGTAAAGGAGTTTATAGGCGGGTACTCGGTGATAAAAGCAGAGTCATATGAGGAAGCTGTTGAATTGCTTAAAGGCTCTCCCGTTTTTGAGCTTAACGGTAAAATTGAGATAAGGGAGATAAGTTACATTAAATAATATTAGGCCCTGCCGCAAGGCAGGGCTTTATTAAATATGCAGCAAAAAGAACTTATACCGCATTTATTCAGAACCGAATTTGGGAGGATAACGGCTGTGTTATGCAAACTTTTCGGCATAGCTAATGTAAATATTGCCGAGGATATTACCAGCGAAACATTTCTGGCTGCTTTAAATACCTGGCCCTACAAGGGCATACCTCAAAACCCACAAGCATGGTTGTATACCGTGGCAAAAAACAAAGCCAAAAACGCATTATCCCGTCAACAACTTTTCGACAATACGATAAGCCCGGCGGTACAGGCAGAACTTGTAACCAAACATGAGATGGAGATAGATTTGTCAGACGAGAACATAACCGACAGTCAATTACAGATGCTTTTTACTGTTTGCCACCCGTTAATACCGGCGGAGGCACAAATAGGGCTGGCATTGAGAATACTTTGCGGTTTCGGCATTGATGAAATTGCCGGCGCGTTTCTGAGCAATAAAGAAACCATTAATAAAAGATTATTCAGGGCGAAAGAAAGGCTACGGACGGAAAATGTTAAACTGGAGCTTCCGTCAGATAATGAATTAAGCGGTAGATTGCAATCAGTATTAACAACACTTTACTTGTTATTTAACGAAGGATATTATTCTGAAACGGAAAATACAATACTTAGGCAGGAGTTATGCGAAGAGGCCATGCGGCTTACTAAAATGCTGCTCAATTTTCCATTAACAAATAAGCCCGAAGTAAATGCACTGTTTGCATTGATGTGTTTCCACGCCTCGCGATTTGAAGCAAGAAAGGATAAAAACGGTAAGGTTGTGCTATATAACGATCAAGACGATGATCTATGGGATAAAAAGTTAATAGCCGAAGGTGCCACTTATCTAAGTAAGGCTTCACAAGGTAGCTACTTATCAAAATACCATATTGAAGCAGGTATTGCTTATTGGCACACTATCAAGGCAGACACCATTAAAAAATGGGAAAGTATCCTGCAACTGTATAACCATTTACTCTCAGTTGAATATTCGCCAGTTGCTGCACTCAACCGTACCTATGCGCTGGCAAAAGTTAAAGGCAATGAAGCGGCAATTATCGAGGCAGAAAAACTCAACCTCACTAACAATCACTTTTACCATACCTTGCTTGGCGAACTTTACAAAGATACAGATGCTGTAAAGGCTAAAGAGCACTTTATGCAAGCATTAAAATTGGCTAAAACCGATACCGATAAACGCACGATCTTCTCTAAGATAGATGCATTGTAAGTTTCCGGCTTTAGATTACCATCTCAGGTATATCGCCTTCAATAATAAGCTTACCTGCCGTGGCTTTTATAATTTCTTCTACACTGATACCGGGGGCGCGTTCCAATAGTTTAAAACCACCGCCGGGCAATACATCAAGTACCGCCAGTTCTGTTACTATTTTTTTAACACAGTTAATACCAGTTAGCGGTAATGTACATTTAGGTAGTAATTTAGATTCGCCGGCTTTATTAACATGCTGCATAGCTACAATAATATTATCTGCCGATGCTACCAGATCCATAGCTCCACCCATACCTTTAACCATTTTACCAGGAATCTTCCAGTTAGCGATGTCGCCATTTTCGGATACCTCCATAGCGCCCAATATGGTTAAGTTTACCTTTTTTGCCCGTATCATACCAAAACTCATAGCCGAATCAAAAACAGCCGAGCCCGGTAGCTTGGTAATAGTTTGCTTACCGGCATTAATAGTATCAGCATCCTCCTCTCCTTCAAAAGGGAAAGGCCCCATCCCCAGCAGGCCATTTTCTGATTGTAGTATTACATCTACATCATCCGGAATATAATTGGCTACCAATGTTGGTATGCCAATCCCTAAGTTTACGTAGTAACCGTCTTTTATTTCTTTGGCTATTCGCTTTGCGATGCCTTGTTTGTCTAACATATATTATATCAATATTTGTCATTGCGAGAAGCGTAGCGATGTGGCAATCTCGTCGAAGATGCATGAACGCCTTTCATGCGACGAGATTGCCGCGCTATCGCTCGCAATGACATGGTAATTTAAAATGACATGGTTTTAATTATCTCTTTTTCTTACCGTCCTTTGTTCTATTCTCTTCTCATAATTCTCACCCTTAAATATCCGGTGTACGTAAATACCAGGTGTATGAATATTATCCGGGTCAAGTTCCCCAGGTTCTACCAGTTCTTCTACTTCAGCAATAGTTACCTTACCGGCCATTGCCATAACGGGGTTAAAATTACGGGCGGTTGAGCGGTATACTAAATTACCCAACCTATCTCCTTTCCATGCCTTAACAATGGCAAAATCGGCATTGAAGGCCATTTCCATCAAATAATCCTTACCGTTAAAATTGCGTACCTCTTTGCCTTCGGCTACTTCGGTACCTATACCTGCGGGAGTAAATATAGCCGGCATACCATAGCCTGCCGCCATACAACGTGTTGCCAAGGTACCTTGTGGTATCAGTTCAACATCGAGTTCGCCGGTTAGCAGCTGGCGTTCAAACTCGGCGTTCTCCCCTACATATGATGATATCATTTTTTTAACCTGATGCTGATGCAGTAACAGGCCAATGCCAAAATCATCAACACCGGCATTGTTTGATATACAGGTGAGGTTTTTTACGCCTTTTTTAACTAAAGCCAAAATACTTTTTTCGGGTATGCCGCACATACCAAAACCGCCCAACATAAGGGTCATGCCGTCTTCTATATCGCGGATAGCCGCATCAGCGTCGCTAACAACTTTATTCATGTTTTACAATTGGTTGGGATAAAATTAATGATTTTTAGTTTATGGTTATATGATCTGTAATGCTGAATGCAATGAAGCATCTATTTGTTTACTTACATGTAGCAAATTAGATTCTTCGCTGTCGCTCTTTGACAAAATATTAGCTAAAAAATACAAACAAATAACATTGTTAAAACCTTTATTATATATCAATATATAAATACTATGGCACTAAATGAAGATAATAAACCACATGCTTACCGGGTAGAAGACGATAGCAATCTGGAAGAAAAAGACTTGAGGCGCAGTTTTTTGTTTGGCAAAGGCGATGAGGAAAAAACAGGAGATGAACCCAATATGGAAGCCAACGGTACAGGCGGCCAAAGGTTTGGCAAAAGCAGCGATACACCATCAGGCGACGATAAAAACAATCCATCGCAAAATGCAGGGTATACAAATGAATATTTCAGGCGAACCGAACCATCTGATGAGCAGCCGGAAAACAACAATTTTAAAGACCCTAATCAATTGGGGCAGCCGAACTATACACAGGCTGCTAATGCAAGCAAAACGGGGCAATCTGATGAAGAAAACACAGGTCCGGTTAAAGACGCTGATGGATATGCTACAGGAACAACTGGTGACAATACCAACATTCCCGGTCCAAATGAGTTACCTGAGCAACAACAGGTTGGGGAGTGATATTTTTAATTTGTCATACTGAACAGCTTGAAGTATCTGTTCGCTAATGCGCGTCGATAGATCCTTCGCTCTCGCTCAGGATAACAAGTTTTATTTAGGAGAGATTTGTCATGCTGAACGTAGTGAAGTATCTAATAGGCTATATGCATCTTCACAGATAGATCCTTCGCTTTCGCTCAGGATGACAAGTTTTATTTAGGGAGATTTGTCATCTGAACGTAGTGAAGCATTCTAATCGGCTACATGCATCTTCACAGATAGATCCTTCGCTCTCGCTCAGGATGACAAATTACTATCACCACTTCATATTTTTCTCAATAAAAGCTATAAGATCATCGGCCATAACCTGCTGTTCTTTTTCGCTTGGGTGGCCCGGTGTGTTTTTGTATGGGAAGAAATGCGTGTAAATTTTTTTATCCTTTAACCCGGCAACGGCTTTTTCGATATATCCCCGCCAGGGCGATCCATCGCGCGTGGCATCCATACTGCCTAAAGCGCAAATGATTTTTGCCTTTGGATATTTAGCCCTTATTTTACTGATGAAATCCTGATAAGCTTTAATGATAAACTCCGGTGTTGGCGGTGTGGTACCAAAGTGTGCTTTAAATTGCTCATGCTGAAAATTCTTAACCAGCCATGAATCATTCTGAAACAGGTTAACTATCACAACTTCGGGTGTGTATTTTGAGAAATCCCACAATACTTTCGGATCATTAGCTGCGAGTCGATTATAAATATCGGGCATTACATAGTTAAACCAGCTAATAGTGATGCCGATGCCGCTTTTTGATATAGAATTATAATCCGCATTAAAATGACGGGCGGTAAGGTTGGCATAGCTTTTATAGGCGTTTACAAATTGATATGTGCCCCTATCCTTACCTTCCTTATCTTCTATAGCATAGCCACAGGTGATGGAATTACCATAAAACTCTATCCGGTGTTTGTACATCGGCGGCGGCAATATCTTACCGGTTATATTAAAGCTATAGAACAACAGTTTACCCATATCATACTCAGTGCGCTTAAACAGTTCCAGCTTATGTGGGCCTGCAGATAAGCCAGATACCAGTTCATATTCCTTTTTATTTACAGTTGGTTGTATGGCTGTTATTACTTTATCATCAACTACCACGGTTATAAAATCAAATCCCGAATTGTCTTTTAAGGTTGCTTTAGCACCTGTTCCGTTAAAGTTGATGATAACTGATGAAGCCGACCAGGTAAGTTCAGCAGCGTCGTCTTTCATGCCAATACGACCCATATAATGAATTTTAGGGTCTTTGAAATTTATTAGTGTTTGGGCATTAACTGTTGAACAGCAGAAAAATAAAAACAGTATCAGACTTTGAATGTTTAGTATCTTCATAAATAAAATTATTGACTGGCTATTTTAAATAAACATAAGTAATTCCATCGCCGCCTCTGTCTGGGTGTTCATCTTCCATGCGGTCTACCTGGTCATACTTTTTCAAATACTGGCGTATCATCTTTCTAAGAATGCCATCACCTTTGCCATGTAATACCTTTAAAGTGCCAAAGCCCATCATCAAAGCACGATCAAACAATTTTTCAATTGCAAATAAAGCATCCTCGGTACGCATTCCCCGCACATCAATCTCCGGACTAAAATTGGCTATATCACTGGTGTGGCTGGTGGCAGCTCTTCTTAATTCTTTTGGCACAACAGCTTTTGATACTTTCTCCACCCGTTTTCTTTTCACCACGGTACGCAGTTCGCCCATGGCTATTACTACGTTGTCTTTTATTAATTCAATTACCTGCCCTGTGGTATCGCCATCAATCAGCTTCACCCAATCGCCGGGTTTTATTTCTTCATCAATGGCAGTCTTAGGCTTTGGTGTTTCGGCTTTAACTGTATTCTTTTGCAGCTCCACAGTTAAATTATCACGAAGATTTTTGGTTACCTCTTTATCGGCATTGCTGCTTTTAATTTCGGCAATGGTATTCTCAACCAGTTTGTTGGCATTAAGGATTATGTTTTTCGCTTCCTGTTTAGCTTCTTTTAACAATGATTTTCTGTTCTCATCCAGAAAGTTTTTTAGTTCCTCGTTTTCGGCTAAAAGTGTATCTACCCTCTTCTGCTGGCGCTCAAGCTTTTGTTTAGTGTCGAAGATTTCTTTTTTCTCCCGTTCCAGGTCTATCAGTAAAGTATCCACCTTTTTCTGCCCAGCGCTTATTTTGTTTTTGGCGAGATTTAGGACGTTTTGTGGCAGTCCTATTTTTTGAGCTATCTCAAAGGCGTATGAACTGCCGGGTTTACCTACTTCCAACCTGTACAGCGGCTGCATTTCGGTATTGTTAAATAACATCGAGGCATTCTCAATTCCCTCGGTGTGGCTGGCAAATATCTTAAGGTTTGAATAGTGTGTGGTAACCATCCCCCTTACCTTTTTGTGGTTAAGCGCCTCTAAAACGGCTTCGGCAATTGGCCCGCCAAACTGCGGATCGGTACCTGTACCAAATTCATCTATCAGTACCAGCGTTTTACCGTTAGCATCTTCGACAAATTTTTTCATTTTTGACAGGTGGGCGCTGTAAGTACTCAGGTCACTCTCTATCGACTGGTCGTCACCTATATCAACAAACATCTGTTTAAAAACCCCCGCCACGCTATCAGCACTGGCAGGTATCAGCAAACCAGCCTGCACCATCATTTGCAGCAAGCCAACCGTTTTCATACAAACAGATTTACCACCGGCATTAGGCCCGGATACCACAATTACACGCGTACCATCGTCTATTGAAACATTTAGTGGCACAACCACTTTATTTTCCTTTTTAAAATTCAGGAACAACAATGGGTGCCGGGCATTAAATAAACGCAGCCTTGCCTCGTTCACTACTTTAGGCATTTCGGCTTCAATATCAATAGCAAAAAGCGCTTTGGCCCTAACAAAATCAAGTTTGGTTAACAGGCCGTGATATGATAATAACAGCGGCACATAAGGCCTTAGCTCGTCCGTTAAAGTAGTTAGTATTTTTATGATCTCGCGGCGGCGGTCAAATTCTAAATCCCGGATACGGTTATTCAGGGTAAAAACTTCTTCGGGTTCAATATAAACGGTTTGGCCCGATGCAGATTCATCATGGATAAAGCCCTTTACTTTCCGCTTGTTTTCTGCTAATAAAGGGATACAAATACGTCCGTCGCGCACGGTTAGTGAGCCGTCTGCTGTCCAGCCGTTGCTTGAGGCAGCTTTAAATATCTGGTCTATTTTTTTACGTGCTTCCTGCTCTGCCTTTGAAATTCCTGATGTAATATCCATCAGTTCGCGCGATGCATTTATACGGATCTTACCTTTAGGATCAATTACCTGATCTATCTTTTTAAGTATAGCCTTCTCAATTGGCAAGTGCTCAAAAAGCGCCTCCAGGTTAGGGTATACACCTTCGCGTTCGTTAAAGTAAGCTATTACGGCAAATACAGTTGTTAACGAAGCCTGTACCTGAAAAAATTCTTCTTCTGATAAAAAAGAACCTTCAATGCGGGCTTTATTTGCCAATGATTTTATATCGTAAAAATGATTAATTGGCAGGGCCGCATCATTTTGTAATATATTTTTAAACTCGTTTGCCTGGCTTAAAAATTTATATATCAGGTCGTAATTACTCATTACCTGTATCTTATCAACCATTTGCTGGCCCATAATACTCAGACAATGTACTTTTATCAGTTCCTTAATTTCGGTAAAACCCAGCTTATCTGCACTATTGTTTGGGTACAGCATTCTTTAATTTTTTAGTGCCTATTTTACTCAATGAGTCTACTTTAAATTGTATTTTCTTTTGTATGCTATCATATATAGCCTGTATCAGTTCTGGTTGAGTGGAATAATATTTCAGGCTTTTTTTAAATGCAGCATCTGTTGTGTGATGTTTTTTAAACACAGCCATATATTTTTTTGAGCCATATTTATACAAACTATCAGGTATTTGCGGTATAGCATATAATTGGCCATCAACTAAATGGATATCAGTTAACAGCTTTATCATTGGTGCTTCTTTAATAACATCAGCTGGGGGCCCTTCATTTCTGCAGGCAGTTAAAAATACCAATACTGAAAAAAACAAGATTATATATTTATGCATTCTGTAATTTAGCGGCGTTATAAAAAACAAAATTACGGATAAATGAGCATTGCAGATAATATCATAAACTTAAAAAAAGAAACCGACGCAATTAATGTGGCACTGCTTGCAGTTTCAAAGACCAAACCTGCCGGGGACCTGCAACAGGCTTACGATGCCGGGCAGCGTTTATTTGGTGAAAACATGGTGCAGGAACTTGTTGAAAAGTACGAAGTTTTACCAAAGGATATACAATGGCATTTAATTGGTCATCTGCAAACCAATAAGGTTAAATATATTGCTCCATTCATTAGCATGATACAATCTGTTGATAGCATTAAGCTGTTACAGGAGATTAACAAGCATGCAATAAAAAACAACCGGGTTATTGATTGCCTGTTACAGATTTACATTGCAGACGAAGAAACCAAGTTTGGTTTGGGTTTTGATGAAGCTATTGAACTGCTGCGCAGCGAAGAGTATGCTGAGTTAAAAAATATCCGCATAAGAGGGTTAATGGGAATTGCCACTAATACAGATAGCGAAAAACAAATTAAGGACGAGTACTACGAGTTGAAAACCTTTTATGACGGTGTTAAATTGAGCTTTTTTAGAAAGGAAGAATCATTTGACACGCTATCTATGGGTATGTCATCTGATTATAAATTGGCAATAGAACAGGGTAGCAACATGATACGCTTAGGCAGCACTATTTTTGGCGGCAGAGTTATAAAACATTGGAAGAATAATTAATATGAACGTAAATATAAGAGTAGCTCATAAACAAGACTGCCCACGCCTGCTTGAACTGATCACAGAACTTGCTATATACGAAAAAGCCCCTGATGAAGTAACCGTTAGCCTGCAGGAATTTGAGGATGCCGGCTTTGGCAACAAACCAGTATGGAAAGCATTTGTTGCTGAAATTGATGGATTAGTAATTGGCTTTGCTTTATACTACATACGTTACTCTACCTGGAAAGGCAGCAGATTGTACCTTGAAGATTTAATTGTTACGGAAGAATACAGAGGTAAACGGATAGGAAAATTGTTATTTGAACGCATTATAACTGAAGTCCGCGAAATGGGCTTAAGCGGAATGGTTTGGCAGGTGCTTGACTGGAATGAACCGGCCATTAATTTTTACAACAAATACAAAGCTAATATTGAGGCCGGATGGTTAAATGCATCGCTCTCAAAAGAACAAATATTAAACTTATAGCTATGAAAATTGCTGTTTTGCTTTGTTTAATGGTACTGGGTTTATTATCCTGTGAGTGGGGAAGTATGCCTAAAAAAGAAGATCATCCTATTTTTAAGGATACGCTTACTTACACTTATAAAACCATACATGAACGTGCTGCAGATTGCGGTAATAAACCAGACAGCGCATGTACAGTAGTGAAAATGAAATATCCAGAATTTAGAGGGCAAACCCTGTTAAATGATACCATTAAAAGTAAACTGCTACACCTTTTCATATTGGAAAAACCGGATACCAGCTTAAAAGATCTGGCACAAAATTTCCTGAATGCTTATGCTGATTTTAAAAAATCTGGTCGTGGCGCAAGAACGGAGATGTTTTTTGAACTGGATACCTATGCGAAGGTAATTCGGCAGGATTCGGCACTGGTATCTTTAGAATATGGAGGCTATACATTCCTGGGAGGTGCTCATGGGGCTTCTTTTACCGGCTTTGTTAACTGGAACCCTAAAGCAAATAAAGAGATACTTTTAAAAGATATTTTGGTTGAAGGCTATAAATCCCAACTGACAAAAATTGCGGAAGAGATTTTCAGAAAAAATGAAAAGTTGACTGATACAGCATCATTAGAACCTGATTACTTCTTTAAAGATGGTAAGTTTGCCCTGAATGAAAATTACGCTATAACACCATTAGGGTTAAGGTTTATGTATAATCAGTATGAAATTAAACCTTATGCTGCCGGGCAAACAGAACTGTTTATCCCTTACACGCATATCAAAACTATACTACGGCCAAATTCGGTTGTTGCACAATTCATAAATAAAAATGCTGGTATTTAAATTTGGCGGTGCATCAGTTAAGGATGCGCAGGGTGTTATTAATTTGGGTCAAGTAGTGAGCAGCTATGCAGATAATCAAATATTGGTTGTAGTATCGGCAATGGGTAAAACCACCAATGCGCTTGAAAGGTTAACCAACGCGTATGTTAATGGCACAGAAGATGTGCATGAAGTTTTTGAAGAAATAAAAGACTACCATTATCAGATACTACATGAGCTTTTTGGCGAAACGCACCCGGTGTTTGATGAAATAGCCAACACTTTTGTAGAAATTGACTGGATGATAGAGGATGAACCGCATGACGATTACGACTTTATTTATGACCAGATAGTTTCTGTAGGTGAACTGGTATCTACCCGGATAGTGAACGCATGGTTCAATCATGCAGGTATTACCAGCAAATGGATTGATGTACGCGGATACATCCATACTGATAATACTTATCGGGAAGGTATTGTTGACTGGGATAAGACCCGTGCAAGTATTCAAAAAGATATTCCGGCATTTTTAAATAACGGAATTGTGATAACACAAGGCTTTTTAGGAGGTACATCAGAGAATTTCACCACCACATTGGGCCGTGAAGGGTCTGACTATACGGCTTCTATATTCGCGGCCTGCCTTTGTGCCGAATCTGTTACCACCTGGAAAGATGTGCCCGGTATACTAAATGCCGACCCTAAGTTTTTTGAGGATACCATCAAATTTGATGAGTTAAGCTATCAGGAAGCCATAGAGATGACCTATTATGGCGCCAGTGTTATTCACCCTAAAACAATAAAACCACTGCAGAACGCTAAGATACCCCTGCTGGTTAAATCGTTCACCCATCCCGATGCACCCGGAACTGTGGTGAAAGAAACGGCTATCTATAAATTTGAGAAACCTGTAATTATTGTAAAACAAAACCAGGTATTGTTATCTATTTCTACTATTGATTATTCTTTTATTACAGAAATGCACCTGAGCGAGCTTTTTGGTTTATTCGCTGCAAGCCAGGTAAAAATTAATATGATGCAAACATCGGCATTAAGTTTTACAGCTTGTATAGATCTTTCAGTCGGGCGGTTTGATAAATTGCTGCAATCTTTAAAAGAGGCATTCAAGGTAAAATATAATGATAACCTTACATTGGTTACATTAAGGCATTATACTGATGAATCGGTTATTGAACTCACGGCTGGTAAAACTGTTCTGCTTAAACAAACCAACAGGAATACAGCCCAGATAGTAGTTAAATAAATAATATAATTACGGGATATAAAATATTATAAACCAGCAAGTTAATGAGGCAAGTGCTGTATTTGAAAAATTCACAGTATCGTTATTAAGGTAAGCTTTTCTTTCCAGCGTAGCGCCTAATAGCGAGTCGGCTATATTGCCAATTGTACCGGCAATAATTATATAAAAGAAGGCATTGCTCCAGCCAAAGCCTATGGCATATACTATTGCAATTATTGTTGACCCGGCAATACCAATCAGCGTGCCTTCTAAACTAATTACCCCATCTCTGCCCTTTTCATCTGGTTTAAAATTAATAATGTTGTAAAAGCGCCTGCCGTAAACCGTGCCCAGTTCAGATGATAATGTATCTGCCGTTGCCGATGCTAATGCAGCAGCCATTAAAACAATAAATAAATCAGCTTGTGAAGGTATCAAGCAGGCCAATAATCCAAATATAGCCGCAACTCCTCCATTTGCCAGCACCTGCCCTGCATTACGTTTTTCCGGATGATGCATATCTGCGGTTATTGTTCTTTTCTCAGCTTTTTTATGGGACGTAGCCAGAACAGATAAAACAAAAAACGCCGCCAATATGCTTATTCCTGTAAATTCGGCACCTGCAAATATTGCCTGGGCAACTATGCCGCCGGTTAAACTGCCTGTTAGGGTTAGCTTGTTTGTTTTGTAACTGGCAAACATAGCTGCAAAAAGTATAATAAGGAAAATTAGAGCAGGTATTGACATTAATATCAAACGTAAAAAAATATTTTATAATACGAGGATGAAGGATCTGTAAGTGAGTTATTCAACAAGCTATTACCAAACTAATATAATCATTGTTTAAAGGCGTTACTTCCTCTCTACAAATCTTTCCCGTATCTTAGCAACAAACATTTACCAATGTCTAAAAAGAACAAACATAAATCCACAATAGACCAGGTGCTAACGCAAATGGTGCTCGATATTTTTGAACAAAACGGCAATACACCACTTAATCATAAACAAGTTTCGGCCAAATTAAACGTACGCGACCCTGATGCACGCGGCGTTATCCTTGATATTTTAAAGGAAGAAGCTTTTAAGGGTGTACTAAAAGAAATATCCCCAGGCAAATTTCAACTACTTGAATTAAAGACCTTTGTAGAGGGTAAGGTAGATCTCACAAATGATGGTTCGGCATTTATTGTTACCGATGATCCATCAGAGACCGACATATTTGTGGCTCCCCGTAAGCTGCGTAATGCTTTAAATGGCGACCGCGTAAAGGTTTACGTATACGCAATAAGCAAGGGAAAACGCCAGGAAGGTGAAGTAATTGAAATATTGCAACGTAACAAAATGGAGTTTACTGGAATTGTAAAGCTCTCTGAACGTTTTGCTTTTTTCATTCCTGATGATCGTAAAATGATGCACGATATTTTTATCCCCATCAGCGATTTGAATGGCGCCAAAAATGGTATAAAAGCAGTTGCCGAGATTACCGATTGGCCCGCCGGGGCAAAAAATCCAATAGGACGGATTAAACATGTACTGGGTGTACAGGGCGAGAATGATACCGAAATGAATGCCATCCTGGCCGAGTACGGTTTCCCACTCTCCTTCCCTGCCGAAGTGGAGCACGAGGCAAATGAAATTCCAGTTGATATACCTGCAGACGAAATTGCCAAACGCCGCGATTTTAGAGACGTACTTACCTTTACCATAGATCCATTTGATGCCAAAGATTTTGATGATGCTATCTCCTATAAAAAACTGGAGAATGGCAATTATGAGGTAGGTGTACATATTGCTGATGTAGCGCATTACATAATCCCCGATTCTGCTTTAGATAAGGAAGCCTACGAACGCGGCACATCTGTTTATTTGGTGGACAGGGTAATACCTATGCTACCTGAAAGATTATCAAACGGATTATGTTCCTTACGGCCTAAAGAAGACAAGCTGTGCTTTGCCGCCGTTTTTGAGCTGGATGATAATGCCGATATAATTACAGAATGGTTTGGTAAAACTGTTATTCACTCTGACAGACGCTTTACTTATGAGGAAGTGCAGGATGTAATAGAAACTAAAACCGGCGATTATCCCGAAGAAATATTAAAGCTAAATGCGCTGGCCCACAAACTGCGTGAGCGTAAATTTAAATCAGGCGCTATCAGTTTTGAAACTACCGAGATTAAATTTAAGCTGGACGAAAATGGTAAACCAACCGGCGTGTATGTAAAAGAACGCAAGGATGCCCACAAACTTATTGAAGATTTTATGCTGCTGGCCAACCGTAAGGTGGCCGAATTTGTAAGCAAAATGGGTAAAGGCAAACATAAATATACCTTTGTTTACCGCGGGCACGACTCTCCAAAGCCCGATGCATTAGCTAATTTTGCCCAGTTTGCTGCAAGGTTTGGTTATAAGATCAATACCAAATCTGATAAAGAAATTGCCCGATCTCTTAATTTTTTAATGGACGATGTAGAAGGCAAGAAAGAGCAAAACGTGCTTACACAACTGGCTATCAGATCAATGGCTAAGGCTATTTACACCACCAAAACATCAAGCCATTATGGTTTGGCGTTTGATCATTACACGCACTTTACCTCGCCTATACGCCGTTACCCGGATGTAATGGTGCACAGGTTGCTGCTCCATTATTTAAATGGTGGCCAAAGCGCCAATGCCGAACATTACGAGGAACTTTGTAAACATAGTTCTGCAATGGAAAAAAAGGCTGCGGATGCAGAGCGTTCATCAGTTAAATACAAACAGGCCGAATACCTTAAAGACCAGGTTGGTAACATATTTACCGGCATAATTTCGGGCGTTACAGAATGGGGAATGTATGTAGAGATTATTGAAAATAAATGCGAGGGCATGATCCGGCTGCGCGATATTAGCGATGATTTTTATACTTTAGACGAGAAAAACTTCGCCATCATCGGTCAGCGTAAAAAGAAGATCTATCAGTTGGGTGATGAGGTAAGTATCCGGGTGAAAAATGTTGATCTGACTAAGAAACAGATAGATTTTTCATTAGTAAATAGTTGATTTAGTATAATAAAGTTGATTGAATAAGGTTGAGGTATGTGTAATATTTAACTCAATAAATTGCCTGACTCAATCAACTCAAAGCACAACATGAGAAAATTAGAAGATCTGCAATTGTTAATTGCAAATTCTGTATCTGAATTAAAATATCCTGCTTATCCTGCCGAGCTTTACGAGCCTATCAGCTATATTTTAGCTTTAGGAGGTAAACGGATGCGCCCCGCTCTTTTGTTAATGGCCTGCGACCTTTTTGGTGGTGATGTAGAGGCCGCCCTTCCGCCCGCTTTGGCTATAGAAGTGTTCCATAACTTTACATTGATGCATGATGATATTATGGATAATGCCCCTCTCCGCCGTGGACAAATAACAGTGCATGAAAAGTGGAACCAGAATGTAGGCATATTATCTGGTGACGTAATGCTGATTGAGGGCTACAAGCTAATGATGCAGGTACGCGATAATATTTTAAGGCAGGTGCTTGATATTTTCAACGCTACAGCGGTGGGTGTTTGTGAGGGCCAGCAATTGGATATGACCTTTGAGAGCAGCAATAATATCAGCATTAAGGAGTATATTAACATGATTCGCCTTAAAACGGCAGTGGTATTAGGTGGCGCCCTAAAAATAGGTGCTTTAATAGGTAAAGCCGATCAAAAAGATGCCGACCTGCTAAGCGTTTTTGGTGAACAATTAGGTATTGCTTTCCAACTGCAGGATGATATACTGGATGTATACGGCAACCCCGAAAAGTTTGGCAAGCAGGTTGGCGGCGACATCATCTCCAATAAAAAAACCTACCTTCTTATAAAAGCATTAGAATTGGTTAAAAATGAGCAAGCTAGCGACCTTGATAATTGGCTTGCCGCAAAAGAATTTGATCCTGCCGAAAAAGTTGCCGCCGTTACTGAAATATACAACCATATAAATGTGCGCCAGTATGCCGAGGACGAAATGCAGGCATACGCAGAAAAAGCTTTTGAGGCATTAGAAAAGATTGATCTGCCCGAAGAAAACAAACAGTACTTGCGTGATTTTGCTGACGGGTTACTGGTGAGGGAACATTAAATTTATTATTCAATGAAAAAATTATTTAAGATAGGCGCTGTTGTTTTTGTAATCAGCGCTTTATTTTTTAATGTCTCTGCCCAAACCTCTGGTGGTAAGCTAAAACCCGAGCAGGCTATAATGGATGTGAGGCATTATACCGTAGCTTTAAATGTAAACTTTGATCAAAAATCAATTAATGGCTCAACTATTATTGATGTAATAATGGAAAAGCCTGCAAAGGTGTTACTGTTAGATTTGCTTGATTCTTTGCAGGTAAGCGCAGTTTCGGTAAATGGCAAGAACCAGCCGTTTGAGCATAAAAACAATCTGATAACCATAAACCTGAATAAAGAATTGCCTGCCGGTAAAGCAAGTATAAAAGTGCTGTATAGAGGGAAACCACGTATTGCCAAAAGACCACCTTGGGATGATGGTTTCACCTGGACAAGAGACTCAACCGGGCACCCTTGGTTGGCAATAACAGCCGAAGGTACCGGTGGTAAAATATATTATCCGTGCAAAGATCACCCTTCCGATGAACCAAACGAGGGGGCCGATCTTATAATTACCGTACCTAAAGACCTGGTTGTTGCCGGGCCTGGATTATTAAAAGGTACAAGTAAAAAAGGAAACACAGCTACTTATCATTGGAAAACTAATTACAGCATTAATAACTATAGCATTGTATTTAATGCAGGTGATTATAAAGTGGTGAGCCGTACTTATAAGTCGGTTGCCGGTAACATTGTTCCGGTACAATTTTATGTACTGAATGAACATGCGGATAAAGCCCCTCACCTGCTTGATATGCTGGTGAAGATAATCCAATCCAAAGAAAAGTACTTTGGCGAATACCCATGGGCCAAAGAAAAAATTGGCATTGCTGAAACACCGCATTTAGGTATGGAACACCAGAGTATGAATGCATACGGCAACAAATTCAGATATACCAAACTTGGCGGGCAGGATTTTGATTGGCTAATGACCCATGAGTTTGGCCACGAATGGTGGGGCAATAAAGTAACCGCTAAAGACTGGGCCGATTACTGGATACATGAAGGTATTGACACCTATGCCGATGCATTAATCACCCTGGATTTTGAAGGGAAACAGGCGTATATCAACCGTTTTAAAAAATCGGCATTGAATATTCAAAATAAGCAGCCGTTGGTTTTAGGTAAAGATATTGACGAAGAATCTGCCTACAATAATGATATTTACGTTAAAGGTGGTTATTTTATGCATACGCTGCATTACGTATTGGGCGACAGTACCTTTTTCCCCGCATTAAAGGGTTTTGCTACAGACCCTATGCATACTTACAGTAACTTATCGGTAACGGATGATGTGGAGCAATATTTCAGCAAAGCGTACGGGCATTCATTAAAACCTCTGTTTAACTTTTACCTGCGAACTACCAACAAGCTGGAAGTGAGCGTTAAACAAAGACCCGGCGACAAATACTTTATAAAGCTGCAAAATATCGATATGGATTTACCGCTTGATATTACAACAGACGAGGGTGTAAAGCGTATAACAATACCTCAGCAGGGCATATCTATCAGCAGCAAACAATTGCCCGTTATTGATGCGGATGGATGGTATTTAAAGAAAGTTATTTACGAATAATTAGCAATCGCTCGGCTCCTGCCGAGTGACAAGATATTATAAGGCCTCCGGCCGCGGTTACAATCAATCTCGTCGGCCAGAGGCCGTGTAATAGCCGTCACTCGGCTGGAGCCGAGCGACTAAAATAAGAAGCTAGGCACTACGTTACTCTTTCAAAAACGGATTAAACGTTCTTGCGCCAATTTCCATTCCGGCGGCACGGCAAACCGTTTTATCACCAAACCGAAAATTGATATTATCCATTGCCTGGTAAAGGCGAATGCGCTCCTCGTTATCTTCAAACAGGTTTATTTGATAGCTGCCAGTACAAAGGTTACTAAGCTTCACGCCTATCAGCCTTATTGGCCGGTGCTGGTTCCATGCTTTTGCTAACAGGTTTTTAATACCGGGAATAAGGATGTGCTCCGCTGCAGTTAATGCTATTTTTTGTTGTTGGGTGTGTGTGTCAAAATTGGCATAGCGTATCTTTATAGCCAGGCAGGATGACACCTTATTTTCCCGCCTTAATTTCCCGGCCAATTCTTCGGTCATGCTTACAAGGATGGTTTCCAATGTGCGCCTATCAGCTACATCACTTTCAAAGGTATGTTCTGTTGAGATCGATTTACGGTCGCTGTGTGGTACTATTTCGCTGTCATCAATGCCATTGGCTTTGTTGTAAATGTAAGTGCCCATTTTACCAAACACAGTCTCCAAAAACTTTAGGTTCACTCGTTGAAGGTCGCCTATTTTTTCAATACCGTACTGGTAAAGTTTTTGGCAGGTATTTTCTCCAAGGCCGGGAATCTTACGGATAGGTAGCGGCGCTAAAAATTCTTTCTCTTTTCCATGTTGAATCCAAAGTTGCCCGTTGGGTTTTGCCTGGTTGGTAGCCATTTTAGCAATGGTTTTGCCAGACGCCATCCCGAAAGAAATTGGCAGTCCGGTTTCCTTTATTACCCGTTGCCTTAGGTCGCTGGCAATTTTATAGGGATCGTGGAAGCGCTCCATGCCCGACAAGTCTATGTAAAACTCATCTACCGACGTTTTTTGATAAAGCGGTACCGATCTGTGGATGATCTCGGTAACCTCACGTGACGCCTCAGAATAGCGCCCATGCGTGCCATGTATTACAATAGCATGCGGACAAAGTTTAAGCGCCTGCCTTGTGGGCATAGCAGAATGCACACCAAATGCACGCGCCTCATAACTGCATGAAGCCACTACGCCCCTATCTGCGGAGCCGCCTATAATAACCGCCTTGCCAATGAGCGAAGGATTGAATTTCCGCTCTACAGATACGAAGAATGAATCAAGGTCGATATGTACAATATGCCGCTTAGCATCCATGTACAAATATGAAAATATAATTTGAATTACTAAAATAATTAGCAAAATTTGTAGCAATAATTCACAGATTTATGACTGGTTATGCCGACTATTTATTCCTGCTTTCGCCACCGGAGGCTATTAAACATGAGATACTTCGCTATAAAAAAGCATCGGCAAGGCTAATTGGCGATTATAAGAGCATGGATTCGCCGGCACATATATCAATTATGCATGTAGAGCGGCAGAAACCCTTTTTTGCTAACACTACCGTTAACCAGGCGGAGAAAAAACTATATATAATGCCACCCGTTTTGCTGCATGTAGATGGCTTTAGATATTTTACCCATCTGCATAGCAAAATGACTATTTATGCGCATATCCGCAGTAGCCCTGCAGTAGAAGCATGGTTTACACTGTTAAAGAAAAACCTTAATATAAAGAAAGCCCTGGTTCCGCATATTACCATAGCAAGGGATATCCCCGAAGCTGACTTTAATACTCTATGGCCACATTTCCACCACAAAAAACTGGTAGAGCCTTTCTGGATAAACGAATTAAAGATTGTTCAGCGCGAGACCTTTGGAAGCTTCCCAAAATGGGAAAAGTTTAAAACTTTTCCGTTTAAAGGGACGAAGAGCTTTGAGTATTTGGCGAATGATGTTGAGAAGTTGTCGGATGTCAGGGATGAGCCAGAGAATCAAATCAATTTATTTTAATTAATTCAATATGTCATTGACAATGACATATCATAAATTATCAGTTGATAATCAGCCCACAAAGCCTTTTTTAACAATTTATTAACCAAAAACGCATCATTTTCCTATATTTGCGCCGGGGTAAGTCTTTTACGGCCAGCTCCTCTTGAACTCCCCCAGGGTGGGAACGCAGCAAGGGTAGAGAGTTGAGCGGCGCGATAAAAGTAGCTTACCCTTTTTTTATTTCTTTTTTTTGACATTCTAC
>JAQBNZ010000194.1 GCA_028288285.1 Mucilaginibacter sp. | reverse complement strand
TGCTAACACTGCATCAGTAAGCACTGATAATGAGAAACGTGATGCTCACTTAAAATCTGCTGATTTTTTTGAGGTTGAAAAATTTCCAGCTTTAACTTTTGTTAGCACAGGTATTAAACCTACTGGTACAAACAAATATCAATTAACTGGTAACTTAACTATACATGGTGTTACCAAACCGGCTGTTTTTGATATGTGGTACCGTGGTACTATCACTAACCCAATGAGCAAAGCACCTGATGCAGGCTTTAAAGTTACAGGTACTATTAAACGTTCTGATTTTGCTTTTGGTAGCAAATTTGGTCAACCAATGTTAAGCGACGAAGTTACCTTGACCGCAAACGGCGAATTTGCTAAAGCTAACTAAGAAAAAATTTTCTTTTAAATAAAATAGAAAAGCGATCCTGACGGTAAGTCGGGATCGCTTTTTTGTATAGTTTTAATTTTGTTTCAGATTCGTTTAAAGGTCATGGTTTTGCCAATAAATTTAAAGTGCCAATAGCCTTTTACCTTTAGCTTACCATCCTTATCAATTAACGCCGATGAATTCCAGTGGCGGCCGTTTTTGGCATCGTAAATTAAACCATCTTCCCATGAGTTGCTATCGGGGTCGTAAACCAGTTTTTCAAGCACATTCATTCCTAATATTTTGCGGCCCCGCAAAGCAGGATCGGGATTTTTTTTGTCAATCCATTTATCAATATTCTTATCGTTATCGCCGTCATTAAACCAAATTATCTTTGCCTTAAATTCATCATCTTCTTTGTAAACCTGTACGGTAAGGTTTTTTTCTTCGGTTTGCCATTTACCGCAAATCACTTCTGCAGCAGCTATTGAGTTGTTTGTTTTGCTTGTATTACCCGCAAATAACAATAATGAAAAAAAGCTTAATAAAAACTGGTTGCTCATAAACCTCGGGGTTAAAGTGTTACTACTATAAACAAACTTAATGCCAATATATTACATTATAATTACAATTAAAGGCTTTGGAAATAAAACGTGTATAATATTCAGGCGTTTGCTTAAATATTATACGTTATCATTAACATATTGGTTGCACCTCGTCAGTAGGTTACTTTACTCACAAGTGTTTTTACTTAAATTCATCCGCAAACGTTGTAGTACAAATACATCCTTCCGATAATCCCTTAAGCACTTTTCTTATATATTTGAAACGTAAACCAAACATCTTGCATTTTCTGTATGAAAAAATTGCCACTACTGCTACCACTGCTTATTGTTTCACTTTCTGCATCGGCACAAAAAACAAACATTTACCATAAGGGATGGGTTGATTTTAATAAGAACGGCCGTATGGACGTTTTTGAAGACCCAAAGCAAACCATTGATAAGCGCGTTACCGATCTGCTGAGCCAGATGACCGTGGACGAGAAAACCTGCCAAATGGCTACCCTTTATGGCTACAAACGTGTATTGAAAGACGAGATGCCCGTGGAGCGCTGGAAAACAGAGGTATGGAAAGATGGTATTGCTAATATAGATGAAGAACTGAATAGCCTTACATCACATACAGATGATGCACCTACACAATATTCTTACCCGTTTAGCAAACATGCATCGGCTATAAACACTATACAAAAATGGTTTGTTGAAGAAACCCGTATGGGTATCCCTGTTGATTTTACTAACGAGGGTATCCATGGTTTAAACCATGACCGTGCAACACCGCTGCCGGCACCCATAGGCATTGGCAGCACCTGGAATAAGCAACTGGTACGGCAGGCAGGCCAAACGGTTGGCCGCGAGGCAAAAGCTTTAGGTTATACAAATGTATATGCGCCCATACTTGATCCCGCCCGTGACCAGCGTTGGGGCCGTGTAGTAGAATGTTATGGCGAAAACCCTTTCCTTATTGCTGAAATGGGCAAGCAAATGGTGCTTGGTATTCAGGAAGAAGGAGTGGCATCAACCCTTAAACATTTTGCGGTTTATAGCGTACCCAAAGGTGGCCGTGATGGTAGTGCCCGTACCGATCCGCATGTGGCACCAAGGGAAATGCACCAGATATATTTATACCCGTTTCGCCGGGTAATACAAGAAGCACATCCAATGGGAGTTATGAGCAGCTATAACGATTGGGACGGTGTACCAATAACCGGTAGCTACTATTTTTTAACCGGGTTGTTACGTCAGCAATTTGGCTTTAATGGTTATGTGGTATCAGACAGTGAAGCGGTAGAGTTTTTATACTCTAAACATAAAGTTGCCGGTGATTATAAAGAAGCCGTAAGGCAAGCGGTTGAAGCCGGCCTTAATGTGCGTACCAACTTCACCATGCCGCAAACATTTATTTTACCGCTGCGCGAACTAATAAAAGAGAATCGTATCTCCATGAAAACTATTGATTCGCGGGTAGGGGATGTGCTACGAGTAAAATTCAGGCTTGGGTTGTTTGATGATCCTTATGTGAAAGACCCCAAAGCAGCCGATAAGCTTGTGCACACAAAAGCAGATGCAGCCATGAGCCTGCAAATGAACCGCGAGGCTATGGTGCTGCTTAAAAATGAGAACAACCTTTTGCCTTTGGATAAAAGCAAATACAAGAACATACTGGTAACCGGTCCGCTGGCTACCGAAACCAATTACACTATCAGCAGGTACGGCCCATCGCACAACCCTATAACCAATGTTTTTGATGGGATAAAAAACTATATGGGCAACGCCGCCAAAGTAAGCTATATAAAAGGCTGCGACATGGTTGATGCCACCTGGCCGGAGAGTGAAATTATTGACACCCCGCTAACCCCTGCCGAGCAAGCCGGGATAGATTCGGCTGTTGCACAGGCAAAGCTGAGTGATGTGGTTATAGCTGTTGTTGGCGAGGATGTAGACCGTGTTGGTGAGAGCCTTTCGCGTACCGGCCTAAACCTGCCTGGCCGTCAGTTAAAATTGATACAGGCGCTGCAAGCTACCGGCAAACCGGTTGTTATGGTAATGATAAACGGGCAGCCGCTTACCATTAACTGGGAGAACAAATATGTGCCTGCCATTTTAGAGGCCTGGTTCCCGAGTGTTCAAAGCGGACAGGTAATTGCCGAAACCTTATTTGGCGATAACAATCCCGGCGGTAAACTACCTATAACCTTTCCTAAAACAACAGGGCAAATTGAGTTTAACTTTCCGTTTAAGCCCAATTCACAAGCAGGACAAAGTGGACAGAATAGCTGGGGTAAAACCAGTGTAAACGGTGCGCTGTATCCGTTTGGGTATGGCTTAAGCTATACCAAATTTGAGTACAGCAATTTGCAGGTATCTCCAGAAAAAGGAAACTCACAGGGCGATGTAACCGTTACCGTTGATGTAACCAATACAGGGCAGCGCAAAGGCGACGATGTAGTACAGCTTTATTTAAAAGACGACATTAGTTCAGTAACCACCTATGAATATGACCTGCGTGGTTTTGAGCGTGTAAACCTTAACCCGGGCGAAAAGAAAACTGTGCATTTTACCCTGCACCCTGATGACCTGGCCCTGCTTGACAAAAACATGAACTGGACCGTAGAGCCCGGTACCTTTCAGGTGTGGATTGGTGCATCATCTCAGGATATTAAGTTGAAAAAGAGCTTTACCGTAGAATAAAGGAGATAAAAGCTGAAACAATAAAAGTAAACTTCATTCAGTTCAAAATATCTAAGCTTACAGAATGTGTGTAATGGTTGAAAGATTTGTTTAATGGTAATAAATATATTACTTTTTTCTTGCCGCAAGGTAATATATTTATTACCTTTGGATTGCCTAAATCATCCTTAATCCTTTAAATATGAATATTTGTAAACACTTATCAAACAATTGTAAGTATGAAAAGCTCTGCGCTTTTACGAATCCTAAACCGCGATGGTTGGGTAACAAAGAGACAAAAAGGTAGTCATTTAATTATGACACATCCTACCAAAAAAGGTGTACTTGTAGTTCCCGATCATGGGGCTGCCGAAGTTGGTAAGGGCCTTGCAAACAGTATTTTGAAACAAGCAGGACTTAAATAATCTGCTTGTTCTTATATTTTTATCATCATAAAATATTTTGTAAACGATGAAAAAAATTAATCTTATAGTTGAAAAAACTTCAACCGGGTTCTCTGCATATGCAGAGAACTTACCAGTTTACACTACCGGTAAATCAATGACAGAATTAAAAGCAAATATTCTGGAAGCAATCAATCTTTATCAGGAAGAAATTGGTGGGGGTATTATATCAGTAGATGATGTAAATATCACTCTTGATCTTCCACAATTTTTTGAATATTTCAAAGTCATTAATGCCAAAGCTTTGTCAGAGCGGGTAGGAATGAATCAAAGCCTTTTAGCTCAATACGTGGGTGGTAAAAAGAAACCATCTGTTAAACAAGTGGAAAAAATTTTAATAGGGATCAGAGAACTTGGCAGGGAGTTAACTGAACTACAAATCTCATAATCAAAGTTTCATGCACATCACCACCCGCAAAGCTACTTTAGCCGATATGGACACCCTGCTGCAGTTTGAGCAGGGTGTAATAACTGCAGAACGCCCCTTTGACCCTACTTTACAAGAAAACCATATCAACTACTATAATTTAAATGAGTTGATAACAGCCCCGCATATTCAACTGGTAGTTGCCGAGTTGGACGGTGAATTAATAGGCAGCGGATATGCGCGTATAGAAAGTTCAAAAGTTTACCTGAGGCATCAACATCATGCTTATTTAGGCTTTATGTATGTGCTGCCCCAACACCGGGGTAAAGGCGTAAATAAGATGGTAATTAATGCTTTAAAGGAGTGGGCAGTTAGCAGAGGCATAACCGAACTGCGACTTGAAGTTTATTACAAAAATGCGCCTGCCATAAAAGCCTACGAAAAGGTTGGTTTTATAAGCCATATGATACAAATGCGACAAGGTTTATAAGCTATATGTTATATCTTTAACTCATGGATACCACTATCTTCCAACAATTCGCCAATATCCCTACTAAAGAAATAGCCCCTGGTTATTTTTCTAAACTGATACATACCAACAATAATACCATCAACTTTATTGAGGTTACCGCGGGTAGCAGGGTGCCAGTACACAGCCATGTGCATGAGCAATGCGCTTTTGTAATTGAAGGGCAATTTGAGCTTACCGTTAATGGCGAACCACAGATTTTGGATGCAGGCTTATTCGCCGTTATTCCCTCAAATGTACCGCATAGCGGATATGCTGTAACAGATTGCAAACTGATAGATATTTTTAGTCCGGTTAGGGAAGATTACAGGAATTTGTAAAACCATTTTAATAATTGGCAATGCGGCTATGCATTTTGTGGTTAATTAATAAATTTGCCGCATGTCTATTATTCCTGCTACCCTTACCGATGTACCTGAACTAACCGCTTTAATTAACTCATCATACCGTGGCGAAAGTTCAAAAAAAGGCTGGACTACAGAAGCCAACCTTATTGATGGGCAACGAATAGATAATGAAAGCCTGACCGAACAAATGGAAGACCCACACGCGGTTATTCTTAAAAATACAGATGATACCGGCAAAATAACCGGATGTGTTTACCTGCAAAAACGTAGCGATAAGCTTTACCTGGGGATGCTTACCGTATCGCCCTTATTGCAAGCTAACGGGTTAGGCAGGCGGCTTTTACAAGCAGCTGAAGATTACGCCCGCAGCATTAATTACAAAACCATTACCATGACGGTTATCACCACCCGTGCTGAGCTGCTGAACTGGTATGAAAGGCGTGGCTACCAAAAAACCGGCGAAGTGATTCCACTTGTTATCCCCGAACAATTTGGAATATTAAAGCAACCATTAGAAATGTTCAGGTTGGAGAAAGCGGTTTAATAATCAGGTCATTAACTCACGGCTACAACTCAATAAAAACTATTGCATATTTGAATAAATAAATAGTTTTATTATTTTTATATTGCAACGTCGCTAAAAAAACGGTGTCTTTTTTATTAACTATTAAGGCATTGTATGGAGCAGATTAATCCCCAATTGAAAAACTTTATTGTTGATTATTGCAACAAGTACAAAGTGCGCCCTATTGACCCGGATACGCTGCATAACGATACCAGCATTGACCTTGATTTGGATATTGTTGATATTGAAATAGAGCTCTTTGTAGCCGAATTTGCTGAACACTTTAAGGTTGATGACTCAAAGTTTAGCTGGTATAAATATGGTTATCCAAAAGGCTCAACAAGGGTGCGAATACTAAAGCTCATGTTCGGTTACAAACGCCCATGGGTTAAACAACTGGCAGGCTACTGCTACAAGCCTAAATTCAAAGTTCACGTTTTGCAGGATGCTTTGCTAACCGGCAGGCTGGTGTAAATTGCTATTTATTTGCACCCACAGTTAATGTGTCATGGTGAGCTTGTAGAACCATTAACGACTATGCTCTCACGCGCGTCCTTCGACAGGATGGATGACCTGGCTATCCGGTTCGCTTACCCATTTCGCTTGCTTTTATCAACCCATCCAGGCGGCTTAATTGTGTCTTTTCCTGCTTGGCGGTCATTACGCGGTGTATAGATACTTTAATGTACCAAGGAGCTTGCGATTGGAAAAACTCCCAGGCCTTTTTGTTGGCTTTAAATTGCTTTTCGTATTCGGGGTTTAAAACCCGTGCCTCATTCTCAAAGGCGTATATTTTAGACCTGCTTTCTTCACGTTTGGCAAATGCGGCTTCTCCTGCCGGTTGCATTAAGCCTTTCTTAGTAAGCTCTTCAATCTTATTGATATTAACTGCGCTCCAAATGCTTTTAGCTTTACGAGGTGTAAAACGAATAGTGTAGCTTTCATTATTAATAGATTTGCGCACACCATCTATCCAGCCAAAGCATAAAGCCTCATCAACAGATTGCGGCCAGGTAATACTGGGTTTGCCGCTGCCGGTTTTATAAAAACCAACCAGCAGTTCGGTTTGCTTATCAAAATTTTGCTGCAGCCATTCCCGAAAATTAGCCGGTGTTTCAAAAAAGGTTGGTTCCATAACTGCTAATATATAGCACTGTTATGATTTTTTGGAGGTTGCTACAATAACTATTCCGCCTATTAAAAATATTCCGCCTAAATATGGTGGCCATTTAAAGGTTTTTTGCCTGTCGGCAGATATTTCTATTGGTCCGGCATCTACAATTTTTTCCTTTTTTGTATAAGTAAAGCCTGTCCAAATTAACATTGCGGCTCCAATAATGATGAGTACTATTCCAATTGTTTTGTTCATGATTTTAGTTTATGGTTATTAGTGGAATGTTTATTTATAACAAATTGTTTGCAATGAGTAAAAACATTGGGCAAATTTTCCAAACAAATTTTCCTCGAGCCACTTATAATATTATGGATAACAAAAAAATAGGAACAGGTAAAGCAGAGGCCGCACATAACAGCAACCATAACGTGATTGAAGTGATGAAGCCTTTTGTAAGTTTCGGGGTGAAAGCGCTAACCTTATTAGGCAGCGTACTTGTACATATTGTAAAGAACATTCCAAAGCCTAATGACCATAAGCAGGCACCAAAGAAAAACGACAAAGTGATTAAAATATAAGGACTTCTAAAAATTTGAGATGCAATATTTGCCTCTCAAACGGTCTTTCTCTTCTTGAGCGTTATAACCGTAATTTCCGGCCATATGCCTAAGCGGCCCGAGAACGCCAGGAAGCCAAAGCCACGGTTCACATACAAATGGCGGTTCTTTTCTT
>JAQBNZ010000152.1 GCA_028288285.1 Mucilaginibacter sp. | reverse complement strand
GATATTACCCGTTCGGCATCTATTGCTAAACAGGCTATTGATAAAAATTTACAAACAAAGGCCGAGTTTACCATTACACCAGGATCAGAACTGGTACGTTACACTGTTGAGCGCGATGGTTACTTAGGTACTTTTGAGAGCATGGGCGGTGTGGTATTGGCTAATGCCTGCGGTCCGTGTATTGGCCAGTGGGCCCGTCATACTGATGACCCTACCCGCAAAAACTCTATCATCACATCGTTTAACCGTAACTTTGCTAAACGCCAGGATGGTAACCCTAACACACACGCGTTTGTTGCCTCTCCGGAGATTGTTACAGCGTTTGCTATAGCCGGTGATTTAACCTTTAACCCGCTTACCGATACATTAACCAACAAAAACGGCGAACAGGTAAAATTTGACGAGCCTGAAGGTATTGAAATGCCGATAAGAGGTTATGCTGTTGAGGATGCCGGTTACCAGGCCCCTGCCGAAGATGGCAGCAAGGTTGAAGTTTTGGTTAGTCCAACATCATCACGTTTACAACTGCTTGAGCCGTTTAAGGCTTGGGAAGGCACTGATATTACTGGCTTAAAGCTGTTAATTAAGGCCCGTGGTAAATGTACTACTGACCATATTTCTATGGCCGGCCCATGGTTGAAGTTCCGTGGCCACTTGGATAACATATCAAACAATATGTTGATAGGCGCCATCAACTACTTTAATAATACTCCTGATAGCGTTAAAAACGAACTGACCGGCGAATACGGTCCGGTTCCGGCTACACAGCGTGATTATAAAGCACATGGCATTGGTTCTATTGTAGTAGGCGATGAAAACTATGGCGAAGGTTCATCACGTGAGCATGCAGCTATGGAGCCACGTCACTTAGGTGTACGTGCTATATTGGTAAAATCATTTGCCCGTATCCACGAAACCAATCTTAAAAAACAAGGTATGTTAGCTATCACCTTTGCTGATACCAATGATTACGAAAAAATACAGGAAGATGATGCCATTGATATTATTGGCTTAACAACCTTTGCCCCTGGCAAACAGTTAACCGTAGTATTACACCATAAAGATGGTTCAACCGAATCATTCCCGGTAAACCATACTTACAATGCTCAGCAAATTGAGTGGTTTAAAGCAGGCGGTGCACTGAATATCATCCGCAGGCAAATGGCTTCTTAATTTTAGATTTAAGATTTTCGATTTCGGATTTTAAATATTGCAAAAAGCCTTCTCGTTTGGGGAGGCTTTTTTTGTGGGGTTGAGGGTGCGGATGACACCGACCACAGGCTAAATGTTCACGTTCACCACCGTGAACGCCGTGAACATAGTTAAATAACTGATAATCAGCTATCAATAATATCGATACTGACAAATTAGCGCCACCACGGGGTATGTCAAAAACCATTAGTGTAGTATCGATTTATCCCAACCTGGCGCGAGTATGAAGTGTTGTGATACAAGGAGAGCTACCCAAGACTTATCGGATTTACTATTTGCAAATGGTCAGTTACGAGTACATCAGCGCTCTGCTCAGCGCTACATAATCGCGCCAGCCTGGGGTACAACAGAATCATTCCCGGTAAACCATACTTACAACGCTCAGCAAATTGAGTGGTTTAAAGCAGGCGGTGCACTGAATATCATCCGCAGGCAAATGGTTTCTTAATTTTAGATTTCAGAATTACGATTTTAGATTAAGCCTCCCCGATTGGGGAGGCTTTTTTTTAACAGATTTGTCATCAAAAAATTTGTACTATTGAAATTAAAACAATATTCATGAAGAAAAATAATATCAAACTCTCAGTCGCGCTAAATCAAGCTATAGAACCGATTGTAAGAGAAAACTTCAAATTGTGCAAAATCGAGATGAGGGAAAACTATTTATTATTTCTACGTGATTCTGAGCTTGATAGCGATTTTTATTTTGGAATAATTAAAGAAAGAACAGATAGTTCAGGTAATCAAATCATAGAATATGCTGTAAATCCAGCGAGTTCTTCTAATATGATTAGCAAATCTCATACATACAACCTGGATACTTTTGTAATGCATTTTAAAAGTTGGTTCAGCAATATCAACTTTTACAGTCAAGATTCAATTTTAAATGATCCTATACTAAATGGGTACAAAAAAGAATTTTACGATGATTTTAGAATAATGGATGATGACGCGGATACAAACACTTTTAATTATCAGCAACAACTGTTATTAGACCGTTTTTTAGATAACGTTATAGATAATATCTCCGAACTTCAAAATGAGAGGAATAAAGAAGTAATCGATGCTATTATAGAAGATACAATCATTCTTCAAAGTGAACTTACCGAAGAAACTAAAAATGGTTTTATGGGTAAACTAAGTTTAATATTGGCAAAAGCAAGAAAAGGTGGGATAAAAGTTTCGATATTTATGTTAAAAGAATTTAGTAAAGAAATTTTTAAAGAGTCGGCAAAAGAAATGTTTGACTTTGCTATAAATCATTCATCGGGAATAACAAAATATCTCCACATTTGAGGTCCATAAATAGTTAAAGTTCAAAGGTCGACTATTAAAGTATGGCATGTACTCTACTTTTCTATCCAAGATTGCTTCGTACCTCAATGACATGGAGGAATAAAAAAGGCGATGGGTTTACACTCATCGCCTTTTTTATCATGCATTAAGACTTTTAAAACCGCTCTGCTAAAAATTTACCGGTATAACTATCCTCAACTTTTATCAGATCTTCCGGTACGCCTTCAAATACTACTTTACCGCCACGGTCGCCACCTTCGGGGCCAATGTCGATTACCCAATCGGCACATTTTATTACGTCCATATTATGTTCAATAACAATAATGGTATTACCGTGCTCTAACAAGGCATCAAATGATTTAAGTAGCTTCTTGATATCAGCAAAATGCAAGCCCGTTGTAGGCTCATCAAAAATGAACAGCGTTTTGTGCGTGTTGTTACCTTTCACCAGGAAAGATGCCAGCTTAATACGCTGTGCTTCGCCGCCTGACAGTGTGTTTGATGATTGCCCTAACTGTACATAGCCTAAGCCAACATCAACCAATGGTTTTATTTTATTGATGATTTTTGGCTCTTTAGCAAAAAACTCCAGGCCTTCATCAATGGTCATCTCCAGTACTTCAGATACATTTTTATCCTGGTAGGTAACATCCAGTATATGCTGTTTAAAGCGCTTACCGTTACAGGCTTCGCATGTTAAAAAGATATCAGCCATAAACTGCATTTCTATCTTTACCTCGCCTTCGCCCTGGCAAACATCACAACGACCACCCTCAACATTAAAAGAGAATGCAGATGGTTTTAGTCCGGCGGCTTTGGCAACAGGCAGGGCAGCATACAAGTTACGAATCTCGTCCCAGGCCTTAACGTAGGTAACCGGGTTTGATCTTGACGAGCGCCCTATAGGATTTTGGTCAACCAGTTCCACCTGTTCTATTTTAGAATAATCACCTTCAATGCTATCATAGGCCCCGGTTTGGTCGCCACTGTAATTACCTAATGTTTTTTGCAGGGCAGGCGCCAGTATCCGTTTAACCAAACTGGTTTTACCTGAGCCTGATACACCTGTCACAACAGTAAGCACTCCTAACGGGAACTTAGCATCAGCATGTTTCAGATTATTTTCGCGGGCGCCTTTTATCTCAATAAAATCGTTCCATTTACGCCTGCTTGCTGGTATTGCAATTTCTTCACGACCGCTCAGATATTTGCCGGTAAGGCTATTATCATCAACAATAATCTGGTCATACGTGCCGGTAAATATAAGGTTACCACCATGCGTACCGGCCTCCGGGCCAATATCAATAATATGGTCGGCGGCTTTCATTATCTCTTCTTCGTGCTCTACCACTAAAACGGTATTGCCTACGTCACGTAATGATCGTAGTACGGTTATCAGGCGCTGTGTATCACGCGGGTGAAGGCCTATGCTTGGCTCATCCAATACATACACCGAGCCTACTAAACTACTACCTAAAGAAGTAGCCAGATTAATACGTTGCGACTCGCCACCTGAAAGTGTATTTGATAAGCGGTTAAGCGTTAAATAGCTTAAGCCTACATCATTTAAAAAACTCAGGCGATTGGTTATCTCCAGCAACAGGCGTTTACCTACTTTAATATCGGTTTCATTCAGTTTTAAATTGCTGAAAAACTCAAGCGCTTTATCCAATGGCATTAGTACCACATCAGTGATAGACATGCCATCTATTTTTACATACGATGCATCTTTACGCAAACGACTGCCCTTACATTCCGGGCAAGTGGTTTTACCGCGGTAACGGGATAGCAGCACACGGTACTGGATCTTATAGGTTTGCTCCTCCATTTCTTTAAAGAAAGCATCCAGTCCACGAAAATATTGATTACCTGTCCAAAGTAGGCGTTGCTGCTCTTCGGTCAATTGGTTATATTGGCGATGTATAGGGAAATCAAATTTCAATGAGTTTTTTACCAGTACCTCGTTCCATTCACGCATTTTTTCGCCGCGCCATGGGGCAATAGCACCCTCATACACAGTCTTGCTTTTATCAGGAATAACTAAGTCCTCATCAATACCTATAACTTTGCCATAGCCCTCACATTTTTTGCAGGCACCGTAAGGGTTATTAAAGCTAAAAAAGTTTGGGGAGGGTTCTTCAAAACGCATACCATCCAACTCAAAGCGGTCGCAGAAGAAACGCTCCTTTTCAGAAGTCCTCTCTTCTGGAGAGGATTTAGGTGAGGCCTCTTCCGGTTGGCGGTAACGTATATAGCAATCTCCTTTACCTTCAAAAAAAGCAGTTTGTATACTATCGCCTAAGCGGCTTATGGTTTCATCCTCTTCGTTTTTGGTGACACGGTCAATAACAATGCGTACCGGCAAATCGTGTGTAGTAAGTGCTGTGTTACGGGCAGTTTCATCACTTTCGGCCTGTAGTTTAGCGGCCTCGGCCAGTGCATCGCTTTCGGCTTTAGCTTTCTTGCTTTTAGCCTTCGGCTTTACACTTTCAACTTCTTCTTCAATTAATAGTAAATTGTTATTGATGCTTTCATCCTCCAGCATCTCTTCAATACGAGATAATTTGCCGTTATACTCCACCCTCACAAACCCTTTTTGCAACAACACTGCAAGCTCTTCTTTTAAACTGCGATTGTTGTGCGGATGCAGTGGGCAAAGTATGGTTACCTGCGTATCATCGGGCATGGCAGTAATAAAGTTGATAACATCTGTAACCGAATCTTTTTTAACTATTCCGCCTGATATAGGCGATATGGTTTTGCCGATGCGTGAGAACAGCAGCTTTAAATAATCGTAAATTTCGGTTGATGTACCTACCGTTGAGCGCGGGTTGCTTGTAATTACCTTCTGTTCTATCGCTATCGCCGGGGCTATACCTTTAATATAATCCACATCGGGTTTATTCATCCGGCCTAAAAACTGGCGGGCATATGATGAAAGGCTCTCTACATAACGGCGTTGCCCCTCGGCGTATAAAGTATCAAATGCCAGGGAAGATTTACCCGATCCCGACATGCCGGTAACAACTACCAGCTTATTTTTAGGGATGGCCACATCTATGTTCTTAAGGTTGTGTACCCTTGCCCCTTTTATTATGATATGATGTTGCGGATCTTTTTCTGCTTCTTTGATCATTATTGTTTTTGCACATTATAAGCAGTTCATAATAAAATTGTTACAATTGAAATTAAACTATAAGTTAAACTTTAGTGTAACTATTTAAGGTCTACAACGTATAACTCTAAAATAGTACTTAAATATTAAACTTAAAACGTGTTTAAAACCATTTATTATGATTTTTGACTATGAACCAACTCTCGAAGCGCAAAAATCCTAAAATATTTAGCGTTATCCAAATAGGTTAAAGTATTAGTTGGTGGTTTATAAGTGATTAGTTAAATATTTGCATTATGCTGACAGAATTTCTACAGAATTTATTTTTATCTTAGCATAAGAAACCCTTATTAAAAAATATTTGTTTTTATTTTTTAAGATTATTATATTTGATGGTAACAATTTCTTAACCCCTAAAAGAAACGATATAGATAGAACTCTACATTTAATAACGACAAAATTTTTAATTTAGTTTATTAGTAGCTTTCTATGGATTTTCAATTGAAAAGTGATCAGGATCT
>JAQBNZ010000120.1 GCA_028288285.1 Mucilaginibacter sp. | reverse complement strand
GGCTACGCACTTGCCGAAAAAGATCAGACCAAATGGCATGCACCCGGTTTATTTGATAAAATAACCGGCGAGATCAAAAAAGTTAAGCACGATAAGCCACAGCCTCCTAAATACCAGGATGTATTTGGCCATACTATAATTGAGCTTGCAGATGCAAACCCTAAAATAATGGGTGTTACCCCGGCCATGCCATCAGGCTGTTCATTAAATTTGATGATGAAGGCTATGCCAAACCGCGCGTTTGACGTAGGCATTGCAGAGCAGCACGCAGTAACATTTAGCGCCGGGATGGCTACGCAAGGCTTAATCCCTTTTTGTAATATATACTCCAGCTTTATGCAGCGGGCGTATGACCAGGTAATACATGATGTTGCCATACAAAAGCTGAATGTTGTTTTTTGTTTGGATCGCGCAGGAATAGCAGGTGCCGACGGCCCTACCCACCACGGTGCTTATGACCTGGCCTATATGCGTTGCATCCCTAACATGACGGTATCTGCACCAATGAACGAAGAAGAATTACGAAACCTGATGTATACTGCCCAGCAGGATGATATGGGTCCGTTTGTGATACGCTACCCACGCGGTAATGGTGTTATGGTAGATTGGCAGCGCCCAATGAAAGCCATACCTGTTGGCAAGGGCCGCAAAATTTGCGATGGCGAAGAAATAGCTATATTATCTATAGGCACCATTGGTAACGAGGTTATAAAAGCAACTGCTGAGCTAAATGCCGAAGGCTTTTACCCTGCACATTATGACCTGCGCTTTGTAAAACCGCTTGATGAAGCATTACTACATGAGGTTTTTCAGAAATTCCGTAACGTGATAACTGTTGAAGATGGCTGCCTTGAAGGTGGTATGGGCAGCGCGGTTTTAGAATTTATGGCTGATAATAAATATCAGGCCAATGTTACCCGCCTGGGCATACCAGACAGTATTGTTGAACATGGCGACCAACCGGAGTTATGGGCAGAATGTGGTTACGATGCCAACGGCATCGCAGCAGCTGTAAGAAATTCAGATATTAAATGCAGTAAGCATATTATAGCGTCATAATTCGCTTTAAATCCCTACCCCACAAAAAAGGCGATGAGCATATACTCATCGCCTTTTTTAATATATTCCTTTTTTTTGGGATTTACCTTGCCTGTACAGCCGGTGGCGGCGTAGGCAGTGGTTTGCGCGGCATCATATCCTTGCGCTCTGATGTGTTATAAACAAACGATGCAATAATTGTAGCTGCTTGTTTAAGGTCGTCTTCGCTCAAACGATCATAAGTGTCCTGGTTGCTGTGGTGGGTACGGGTATTATAGTCCATACCATCCTGTATAAACTGGAAGCCCGGTAAGCCTACTGCATCAAACGACAGGTGATCTGTACCACCAGTGTTGCTGATTGTAACTGCACCTGCGCCCAGGTCTTTAAATGGCGCTAACCATTCTTTAAATATAGGGCCTGCTGCAGAATCTCCCTGCAAATAAATACCGCGAATCTTTCCGGTACCGTTATCTAAGTTATAATAAGCATCTAATTTAGCCTGCTCGGGTTTTAGCTGCATGGTACGCGGGTCGCCAAAGTGTGCTGCAACGTAACCACGAGAACCGAATAAGCCCTGCTCTTCACTGCTCCATAAAGCAATACGGATAGTACGTTTTGGTTTAAAGCCTGTGGCTTTTAAAATACGCATGGCCTCCATCATTACGGCACTACCTGCAGCATTATCTGTTGCACCTGTTGCACCGTGCCATGAATCAAGGTGGCCACCAATCATAATTACCTGGTCCTTTAGTTTTTTGTCAGTACCCGGAATTTCGGCCACTACATTATACCCTTGCATATCTGCAGTAAAAAACTCAGTTTTAATATCAGCTTCCATAGTTACCTTTTGGCCGCCTTTAACTAATCTTAAAATACGCAGGTAATCTTCTCCACTGGTTTCAAGTTCAGGCACAACTGCTTTTGCAGTATCAGCATATGATGCACCGTTAGTGGTAAACACAGTACCATCTGTACCACGGCCCTGGCTTAATATTAAGCCAACTTTTTCATCCAATAAAAATTTACTAATAGCTGCACGCATTGCCATTGCTTTTCTGCGGGCAGCAAATTGCGGGCTGTTAGCATCAAATGCTCTACGGTTTCCGCCCGGAGCTGGTGGAGTAGCCGCAGCCATTTTATCCAGTTCCTCGTCGGTATAACGGGTAGCATCCGCCTTAAACGTCCGGTTTAATTTAGCCTGGGTATCAAAAATAACTATCTTACCTTGCAGTTTACCTTTATATTGATCAAGATCAGTAGTAGTATCGGCTTTAACCAATACCACTTCGCCTTTTATTGGCCCGTTAGTACCGGGTGTCCACGCTTTAGGGATAGCTATAATGGCGTGGTAGTAGGGTACAGTAATAGCGGCATAGTTCTTTTGAACTTCCCAGCCTTTACCAAATTTACCCCAGGGCTCCAGTTTTGAATTTACCAACCCCCATGATTTTAGCTGATTAACGGCCCAGTCCTGCGCACGTTTTAAACCCGGAGAACCAGACAAACGCGGACCAGCAATATCAGTTAAGTAGAAAGCGGTTTCCATTACTTTAGAATGGTTCAACCCTTCCTCACGAATTTTTTGAACAGCAGCCTGGTCAACAGCTTCCTGTGCAAGCACAGTGCCTGTTATACCTGTAAGCGCTAAACAGGCGCAAAGTAGTTTTAATTTCATATTCAATTAGTTAATAGTTAGTTAATCCGTAACAAACTTATCTAAATTATCTATTAATACTTTCGGGCAGATTTAACAAAGTTGTTACAAGGAATAATTTTTGAGGTATATTTGAATTATGAGCGAACACTGTTTAGACAGAACTGCTTTTAAAGCCCAAACGGCTAAAGAAGCATCGAGCCATACGGCTTATTATAAAACTTTAACCTGGCAGGAGAGGCTTAAAGTTGCTAATTACTTTAAATAACATCGCCTATAATTATCCCGAGAACGCCCTGCCTAAAATGGATCGTACAGTATTCAGCTACAGAAGCCGGATTAAATAATGGGTGATATTTTTAAAGAATCAAGTAATTATGCTGCAAAAAGCTGTACCTATGTTAGCCTCTTTAAACGAAGAGATGACTGTTAAATTCTACACAGAAAAGCTGGGCTTTATTTTCCATTCCAGTTGGGACGGATACCTGATATTTAGCCGGGATAACATCAGCATACATCATTGGCCATGCAAAGATCCGGAGATCCCTAAAGCAACTGGTTGTTATATATACGTTACCGAAGTTGACAAACTATATGCAGAATTAAAAGCAAAGGGCGTAATACATCCAAAAGGCGACCTACAGGATATGCCCTGGAAAATGAGGCAATTCAGCATTTTGGATAATGACGGTAACATTATTCATTTTGGTGAAGATATTTCTGCAAATGACAAAACAATTAAGTGACTAATCATTTTAAACTGATTAGTCACTTAAATTCTTAAATAGTCCGTACTACCTTATGTCACTCTTTACTTTGGTAGCAGTGCTTTGGCCAGGCAGATAAATCTGGAAACCAAACGATAAATTTAGATTATTTTGATAACCCTTGCTTCCAAAGCCGGCTAAGCCATTGTATTTTAGCAAAGCCTCCAACCCTATATTTGGAGTAATAAAATAAGCAAAACCCGGGCCTACGCTAAAATCTAAGCCGTTAGTATTACCACCGCCATTACTTACGTTTACACCACCAATACCCAATGTTGCCTCAGCAAATATTCTTCCATGACGTAATATTTCCACATCAGACCCTGTATAATACCGGGCTAAACCTCCCGCGCCATAGCTTACAGTAGTACTTGAGTGTTTAGCTGTTTGTATACCTAAATTTACATACCCCCCTAATGCAACATTATCTACTATAAACCATGCGGCTTTAGGAGTAATATCAAGGCTGAAGATCTTGGGGTCATTTAAACCAAGATTAATATTTGAAAGATTACCGCCAACAAGTACATTGCCCTGCTGGATTTGTGCATTTGCCAATTGCCAGGTTGCAAAAATGCTGATGAATAATAAAGTAAATTTTTTCATAGTGATTTTTTTTGATGTGAATTATTTTTCAAATTCAAACAATCACCATGCCAATACATTTACTATATATTAATTATTGTAATAATAATGAAATTAATTTAAATTAAAATTACAACATTTTACTTTTGCTACTGTTGCTATTAAAAAAAGATCAAATTTTTATGGCAAAAGAACAAAATCAACCACATAGCGAAGGCAAAGTTGCAAAAGCTATTGAAAATCAAACCGCAAAATTACCATCAGATGTTTTCTTATGGGCTGCATTAGCTTCAATGGGCGTTTCTCTCACTTTAAAAATTATGCGTAAAAAACACACTGCATTATTTGTTGGGCAATGGGCAGCACCATTCTTGTTATTAGGAGTTTATAACAAACTTGTTAAGCTTGGGGGAAATGATAATGCTTCCTGAAGTAATTGCGGCTAACATGCCGCCTTAGTTACAAATCACTAAAGTTGTTAATTGATCAGTAGCTTATACCCCCTGCCATGCACATTAATGATCTCAACAGATGGATCATCTTTTAAGTACTTACGTATTTTACTTAAAAAAACATCCATGCTACGGCCGTTAAAGTAATTGTCGTCATGCCAAATGTTTAAAAGGGCTTCTTCGCGTGTAAGCACCTCGTTTTTTTTCAGGCACAGTAAACGCAGTAATTCGGCTTCTTTGGTTGATAACTTTTGAAGAACAGTGCCCTGACTTATTATCTGTGAAGTGTAATCAAAACTATAGCTGCCCAACTTAAATTGCGATGGGTTATCGTCGCCTTTCTTCTCGGGGTGATCTGTACTTTTTAATAACGCGTTAATGCGTAGCAGTAACTCTTACATACGGAATGGCTTGGTGATATAATCGTCGCCCCCTAAATTAAAAGCCTGGGTTTTGTCTTCTATCATTGCTTTTGCAGTGGCGAAGATGATAGGCACCCGTGGGTTTATTTTCCTTATTTCTTTACCTAATGTAAAGCCATCTTTTTTGGGCATCATTACATCAAGTATCAACAGGTCATATGTTTGTTTGGTAAAAGCACGCAGGCCTTCTTCTCCATCTTTGCATAAAACCACATCAAATTTGCCTTTTAATTGCAGGTAATCCTGCAGCAGCAAGCCAAGGTTCGGGTCATCTTCAACAAGTAATATTTTCTTCATGATGTGTTTAGTCCGAAAGACCGGCAAGGCCGGAGGTTCGATAGTTTTATGGTATATATTATTCGAAAGCCAAGTACAGACCAGTTCCCCTACTCGGGTACTTATTCGACTCCAGGAACTACCGACTTGTTACGCAACCGGAAACTTTAACTCAAATTCCGATCCTTTTTCTTTTTCTGATTTTACGCTGATGGTGCCGTCCAAACGCTTTACAATAGTATTTACATAGCTTAAGCCCAAACCAAAACCTTTAACATCATGCAGGTTACCAGTAGGAATGCGATAAAACTGCTCAAATATTTTAGCCTGCTGGTCGCGGTTCATTCCAATGCCTTTATCGGCTACTTTAATACTAACGTGTCCGCTCCTGTTTATTGTGCTAATAGTAATATCAGGCGCATCGTTACTGTACTTTATGGCGTTATCAATAAGGTTGTATAATACATTGCTAAAATGCAGCTCATCCCCAATTATTACCGACTGCTCCGCATCCAAATACAGCGTGGTAACCGCGTTGCACTTCTGTAGTTTCAGGTCCATGCTATCCAGCACAATGGTAATCATTTCGTTTACATCAACCGGCTTTTTGTCCAGTTTAAAGTCGTCTTTCTCTATACGGGCAATATTAAGCACGCGTTCAATGTGGCTTCCTAAGCGAACGTTCTCTTCATAAATAACATTGGCCAGGCGTGCAACGCGAGCTGTATCTTCGGCAATTTCTTTGTCTTTTAAAGCTTCGCTGGCTATCATAATGGTTGATACAGGAGTTTTAAACTCATGAGTCATGTTGTTGATGAAGTCAATCTTCATTTCAGAGATCTTTTTTTGCTTCAGGATAGAAAAGATGGTGTATCCGAAGCAAAATATCAATACAAATAATAAACCGCCGGTAGTACCAATAGAGGCCGTCATGTTGGCTAATATAAATGAACTCTTTTGCGGGAACGAGATCTTGATAATGCCAGGATCATTAATCAGCTCGTTATTAAAAATGGCCTTCTGATAAGTATTGGCAGCTATAAACTCTGGTTTGCGGCCACTCATATCCATTGCGCTTGAAAATATTAACGAATCGCTGTTAGCTGTGGATATTTCGTAGCTAAAGGGCGAAATTATTCCCCGGTTATGCAGCTCGAACCGAAGCAACGAATCTATCCAATAACTGTTCAAACGCTTCTTTAGCGGCTCGCTTGTTTTACCATATTCAATAGCAAGGTTCTCTAATATACTTGATTTCTTTTTATCCTGTGGAACATTCTGTAAAGAATCAACCTCAAGTATTTTTTTGATTTGTTTAAGTTGGCGCTCTTTCTGCAGTTTTATTTGATGTTCTTGCCAGGCCGGATTAATATTTATTTCGGATATCAATTGCTTACCAAACTGCGGATCGATATACGTATATCTGATAGTATCATATTTTGTTAACTTCTTTTTTACAGGCAGTGGAGCTGTTTTTACAATCTCCGGAATAAAACGGCCATGTACATCGCCAAATTCATCAACAGACTCCTCTATCCGTATGCGCAAGTTAAGCGAACCTTTCTTTGCTAAAGCGGCCTCTTCATCATCAAGCTTCTTATGTATTATCATGCGCTTTAAGCTATCACGTAAAATGGCCAGTTTGCGTGCACGTTTGGTTTGGCGTTTTTTTGAAATTATCGAATCGTCAAAACTGGTAGTAGTGCCATTAATGCTTATCCGCGTTTTTCTATCAATATTACCGTTGCTCTGTAATGTGATTTTTTTTGATTTGGCATTTAAAAAGTTAATGGCATCCTGCTTGGTTACTTTTGTTACAACAGTATTTAGAGCATCGTTAACCGTGTTGCTAAATAAATCCGACTGCATTAAATATGACTGGCGCAAAAAATATAATTGCATAACCACTACGCCCAAAAGCGCAAAGCCCATTAAGCCAATTAATATACCGATACTTCTTTTCTTCATGCAACCACAAAAATATTTTAATTTAAACTTATTGTCCCTGCATTTAACATAATTTAACAATTTGAAAAGTCTTATTTAACGAATTGATTAATAACCATTTGCTAAATTTGATACTGTAAACTTAAATTATCATAAAAATGAAAAAGCTTTTATTAAAACCCAGTCTTGAAGTGATTTTTTCCATTAGTGTAATGGCTATATTAGGATTGCCGCCTTTAGTAATGGCCCAAACACAAAAAGATTTCGAAATAAAAATAGTAAACGGCGATACTACAGTTAATGGAAAGAATATTAAAAAACTAACTGAGCAGGAGCGCAAAGATGCCCTGGCTGAATTGGGCAACATGCACGGCACAATTGAAATAGAAGCTAATGGCGATGCACAAAGCAATATCATCATTAAAAGAAATAACAGGCGCAATGGCAAAACAAATGTAATTGTTGAAAGAAGAGTTACAAAGGGCGAACAAGTTGGCCCTGAATTTTTTGAAATAAATCCCGGCGATAGTTCCAGCAAAAAGTTCAATATTAAGTTAAACAGGTTAAAGAAAATTGATACCTCTTTAGCCTTTAACTACGAACTTAATGATGAACAACCTATTAAAATTGAAATGAACAGGGATTTTAGCTTTGCCGGACCAAACAAACGCCCAATGAGGATGAGGTTCAATAATCGTAACACACAAAATTTCGATTATGTGAGTACTGATAATGATGGAATAAGCACCCATATTAGTTTTAGGGTAACTGATGCCATGAATGATAAGGTAAAAGCAACAGGCGGAACAGATAAAACTTACTTGAGCCTGAACGACCTTAACCTTAGTCCGGAATTTTCTACCGGAAAGGTTTTGATAAGCTTTAACCTGCCTGTTAAAACACCGGCTGATGTTAAACTAACTGACAGCCAGGGCAAAATATTATTCACCGATAAAACAGTTGCCGGTAGTTTCAGTAAAAAAGTAAGCTTGCCACTTAATGGTATTTATTACCTGGGGGTTAAACAAGGTGCGGCTTCGGTAACAAAGAAAATAGTTAAGGAAGATTAATTTTTAGTTTGCAGTAGGAGGGTTTGCAAGCCCCGGTTAAAATAGTATTTCCCTAATATAAAAGAAAGGCCTTTCAGTAAATGAAAAGGCCTTTCTTTTATATTTTATTTTGCAAATTGCTATCCGCAAGTTGCCCACTGCAAGCTCAATTAGAACGGCAAATCGTCATCATCCGGTGCTGAACTAATATCAGTCGGTGCTGCGTATTCAGGAGCAGAAGCTGCGCCGGCGCTACCTAAAGCATTAATTTTCCATAACTGCAGAGAGTTAAAATAGGTTTTTTTACCAGTTTTATCAGTCCATGGGCGGCCTCTTAAATTAAAGAAAACCTCTATATCATCACCAACTTTAACATTATCCAGCAGGTTGCAACGATCTTGTATCGCTTCAAACTTTAAATACTCCGGATACTGAGGGTTCTCAATATATTCAAGTATTAGTTCTCTCTTTTTCAATGCCTCGGTAACCTGTTGTGTTGCCGATACTTCATATACCTTACCTTTAACTTCCATAGCTTCAGAAATATTTAAAATGTAAAGTTAATAGTATCAATTTAAAATGGGCGTATTTAATTCATAAATTCGCAGAAATATTATGCAAGTTTTCCACACCGAGAGTAAAATCATTATTACCTGCAATAAAAGGCTTTCGCCTTACCTGCAACAAGAAGTTGAAGCACTGGGCTTTAAACCAACACGCGTTTTCCAAACCGGGGTTGAATTGATAGGTACCGTTACCGATACAATAGCATTAAACCTTAATTTGCGCTGTGCAAGCCAGGTACTTTATTTGTTAAAAAGTTTTGATGCTGAGAACCCAAATGAGCTTTATGAGCAACTGGTACAGATAGAATGGGAGCAACTGATAGATTTTTCAGGATACTTCTCGGTAACATCTAACGTAAATAATGAGCATATATTAACCCCGCTGTTTGCTAATGTTAAAGTTAAAGATGCTATTGTAGACAGAATAAAAGCGCAGAAGGGCATTAGGCCTAACTCTGGCGCCGATGCCAATAAAACAGTTATACACCTTTACTGGCAGGATGAAAAAGCCGATATCTTTATTGATACATCCGGCGAAACACTGGCAAAACACAGCTACCGTAAAATACCTGGCAAAGCCCCAATGCTTGAGGCTTTAGCAACATCAACTATAATGGCTACACAGTGGGACAGGAACAGCACATTCATAAACCCCATGTGCGGATCTGGCACCCTGGCTATTGAGGCAGCGCTGCTGGCTACAGATAAACACCCGGGCTTATTTAGAATGAACTATGGCTTTATGCACATTATGGGTTATGATGAGCAGGTGTTTTTTGTTGAGCGCCGTAAATTAAAAGATAAAGCTAAAAAAGCTGTCGACTTTAAAATTATAGCTACAGATATATCTGAAGACGCTGTGGATATTGCCCGTAAAAATGCAAATACTGCGGGTGTAGAACATTTAATAGATTTTTACGTTTGTGATTTTGCGGATACTGAAGTACCTGCCGAACCGGGCATTGTAATGTTTAACCCCGAATATGGAGAGCGTTTAGGCGTTCACACTAAACTGGAGATAACTTATGCACGCATTGGCGATTATTTAAAGAAACAATGCCTGGGCTACAGGGGATATGTTTTCACCGGCAATCCAGATCTGGCCAAGAAAATAGGCCTGCGCCCGTCACGCCGAATTGAATTTTATAATGGCAAGTTAGATTGCCGCTTATTTGAATACGAATTGTACGAAGGTAGCAAACGAGAACCCAGAGAATTAGAAAAATGAAAAAGCTGATCATAATTGCACTGTTACT
>JAQBNZ010000113.1 GCA_028288285.1 Mucilaginibacter sp. | reverse complement strand
ATAATTTAGCGCGGCGAACTTTACCAACACTATTTACTTCAATTTTATCAATGTTTGGAGAATTGTAAGGGAAGATACGCTCAACACCAATACCGTTAGAAACTTTACGAACAGTAAATGTTTCGCTGTTGCCTACACTGTTGCGTTGTAAAACAACACCTTGGTAAAGCTGTATACGTTCTTTATTTCCTTCTCTAATTTTATAATACACGCTAACAGTATCACCAGCTTTAAAAGCGGGAAATTGATTCTTTACTACTGATTGCTCTTCTACAAATTTTACTAAATCCATGATTTTTAGCTCTTAAAGCGACTTTTAACCCGTAAAAATCGGAGTGCAATGATAAGGAATTTATTTGAAATAAAAAAGAGTATTTGAAAAATTTCCACATTTTATAGCTTATCAACAAACAGCCCACCTGATTTAAACCTTAATTACTAACCTCCTTAGGCTTTCTTTCTGTAAAATAAGCTATTACCGTATAAATTAATCCCACTATCAGTAAATTAAAAACCCAATTAATAAGGGTATCGCTCGCCGAATGTGACCGGCTATCTATATCAACAAACATATACACAGCATAAGCAAGCCCTGCAATTAAAATAAGCCAGCCAATAATAGATACAGGCCAATAAAAAACGCCTTTTCGCACAAACCAGTTTAATTTCATTTTATTTAATTTTTAATGGTGATGTTTTCAACAATAGCATACGCCATAAATACCGACACAATTAGCAAGCTGATAATTATTAGTAATATATTCCAAAGCTTTACTTTTACGGTTAAGCTAAATTCCTTTATCATTTTTGTGTTCGGCCCAACCCTTTGGAATGTAACATGTGTTATTGCAAGTGCGTTTACAACAATACTTACAATAGGCAACCCAACTAATAAAAGCGGCGATAAAAATTTAGTTTTGCTTGATTTATCAAGGTCAGACACGAGGGTAAATGTGGCCTCAAAAAAGTTTGTTCTAACATGAAAATAATAATACATGCATACGCAAAATAAAAAATAGCATGGTATTATAATTAGCCAAACACCCAGCACTGCAGATCGTTCTGCATTCATAATAGCCATTTTAACAGCCTTTTGGTGTGATGATACATCAACATCAGGTACTTTTAAATTTTCCATATCCTTTAAAAATTCGTCTTTATTTTTCATAACATATACCGTTATAATACATAATTACAATTTGGTTGCACTATAAAGCATGTTTCTTAATTTTTCTAATCCGCGTGATAATAACGACTTCACAGTGCCTTCATTTTTGTTAAGTATGCTGCTTATTTCGGCATTGGTTTTCTGCTCAAAGTAGCGCAAGGCTATTACTTCCTGATACTTAATATCAAGCTTAAGCAGGTTAATATGTATTTGATTATAAGCATTCAGGTCCTTTAATTCCTTTTCAATAATATCTCGTTCATTGTCCTGTTGGGCATGCAGCAGTTTTTCCATCTGGGGATTTTCCAATAATTGCTGAAGAGATTGTGGCCGGTATTTTTGTTTGCGATAGTATTGATTAAGCTCGTTATTAGCAATTCGGTAAAGCCATGCAGAAATACTTATCCCACGCCAGTTAAAGCGACCTATATTCAAATAAGCTTTTAAAAAAGTTTCGGCAGCTATATCGCGGGAAAGATCATAATCTGCCGTACGGCGAAAGATGTAACCAAAAACAGGGGGATACCAAATATCAAACACATTACCAAAGGTCTTTGGGTCGTCTTTGCACTGCGTAATAAGTTGCTGTTCTTGCTGGAGGTTCATGACTGCCTTGGTAATGCATTGAGGGCATATACGTTGCAATCTAAATTACATTTTTATTCCAACAGATCTGGTCTTCTTGCTTTTGTGCGTTCCATGGCTTGCTCAAAGCGCCATTTTTCCACTTCGGGCGTGTTGCCACTTAATAGGATATCGGGAACTTTATGACCGTTCCAGTCCGCAGGGCGGGTGTACACAGGCGCATCCAGCATATCGTTTTGGAAAGAATCTGACAGGGCCGAAGTCTCGTCAGACAGAACACCCGGTATTAGCCTTACAACTGCATCTACTAATACCGCAGCGGGCAGTTCACCTCCGGATAGCACGTAATCACCTATAGAAATTTCGCGGGTAACATAAATATCGCGGATGCGCTGATCTATGCCTTTATAATGCCCGCAAAGTATAATAATGTTTTTTTTAATAGATAACTGGTTGGCTATCTTTTGGTTTAGCGTTTCACCATCCGGCGACATAAAGATGATCTCATCATAATCGCGTTCCTCTTTCAATGCATCAATGCAACGGGCAAAGGGTTCAATGGTCATTACCATACCGCTGCCGCCACCGTAGGGGTAATCATCAACGCTTTTTTGCTTTTGGCTACTATAGTCGCGCAGGTTATGGACTACAATTTCGGCAACGCCTTTTTTCTGTGCGCGCTGTAAAATAGAGTGCGCGAAAGGGCTTTCCAGCAACCCTGGTAAAACGGATATGATATCAAAACGCATGGGGCAAAGATATGCTTTAAATTAAAGTACTTTCTGAATAACCCAGCGATGGCCAAACGCATCCTGCACTTCACCTTGTCGCCAGCC
>JAQBNZ010000111.1 GCA_028288285.1 Mucilaginibacter sp. | reverse complement strand
GAGGCAAACTCATTCTCTACATATTTGGCGGTAAGGTTATAGGCAATAATAACAGCAACTATCAGGCTTACAGTTATCAGCACAATAAAAGCAATTATCAGCGAAAAATTCTTCCGGTATATATTTTCCTGCCCCTTCATAACAGGTTAACGTTTAACCTGCATATTGGTATCCAGGAATGTCTCTATTTCAGCATACATTTCCATACGGTTGTGTTCGCTTTTGAAAAAGGCCCGCTCATTTTCTTTCAGACGATAAATTACGGGTACGTTTCTGTTTTTCAACTCGCGTACAAACTGGTTTAGCACACTTATGTTGGCCTGCGGATCTTTAGCTCCCTGAAATATTAACAGCGGGCTTTTAATTTTATCTGTGTGAAAAACCGGCGATATAGCCCTTAGCTGCTCGGCATCTGTTTCAGGGTTGCCTATCATCTCATAGGTCATTTGCTGATAAGGCTTAGCAAATGGTGGTACATCTTTTAAGTAAGTAAACAGGTTAAAAATACCATATTTTACAATAGCGCAATTATAAAGCTCCGGGTGAAATGATAAGCCATACAATGCCGAAAACCCACCAAAACCACCGCCAAAAATGGCTATTTTTTTTGGGTTGGCTATTTTATTAGCAATTAGCCAGTGTACACCGTCAGTTATATCATCCTGTATTTTACCGCCCACTTGTTTAAAACCCGCATTGCGGAAAGCCTTGCCATAACCGGTTGAGCCCCTGTAATTCACCAAAAAAACTGCGTAACCCCGGTTGGCCAAAAACTGCAGCTCGGCATTATAATCCCATGAGCTGCGGCTCCAGGGTCCGTTATGTGGCATAACTACCATCGGCAAATTGTTTTTTTCTTTTCCCTGTGGCACGGTAAGGTAGCCATTTATTAAAAGGCCATCCCTGGCTTTAAATGATATAGGTTGTACATCGCACAATTCAGAGGCACTTATCTGCGGGTTAGTATCAGCAAGTTTAATTAGCTTATCGCCGGTACGTTCGTATAAGTAGTATGATCCCGGATTTTTATCAGTATAGGTGCTAATTATGAATTTATTCTCTGCACTGTCTCGGTCAATAATGTCAATTTCATTACCTTTTAGCTTGGCTGCAAGGCTCTTGTAAATTTTCTCGACATCCTCATTTAAAAAATGCTTTTGCGGTTTTGCTTCTTCCCAGGCGGCAAGCTCAAGGCGGTGCTTATTTCTGGAATAAACTACATCCAAAATATCGGCTTTATCGCTGGCATAAACTACTTTCTCATCTTTGGCATTTTCGGCATTAATTTCAACTACCGCGGTTTTATCGCGGTTAACGTTTGACAGCGCGTAGAAATAGTTTTTATTTCCTGTAAATGCTACGGGCTCTACCCTGTCTTTAAAGTTATTTTTTATAATGGGTTTAAATGCCGCTTTATCATTAGCACGGTAAAGTATGGTTTCATCTACCCCATCGCTCACCTTTGCCAAACGGATATGTCCATCTGGGTCAGAGTACCACTTTGTTACATTGCCGGGGTTTATAATATAGGGCTTAAGCTCTCCGGTTTTAACATTTAACCGGTATACGTCAAAATTACCCGGGTCGCGCTTGTTCATTGATATGGTTACCACATCGGGCTGCTGGCGGTTACGGTTAATAATCCTGATTCGCACCTTTTCAAGACTGAGCAAATTTTTTAATTTGTGCGTGGCAACATCAAGTGCAAATAGTTTGTACACATCATCGGCAATAATATCCTGCGAAAAAACCAATTGATTGTTATAGGTCCATGAATAGTCGCGTACCGAGTAATCCTGAAACGAGGTAGCCATTTGCTCGGCACCGGTAGCTAACGACTTGATGTATATATTTTGCTTATCTTTATAAGGCCTTAAATAGGATATATATTTGCCATCAGGCGATATTTTAAAGAAGCTTTTCTCGGGTGTTTTAAAAAATACGCTTACAGGAATCTGCCTTACACTGTTTTGTTTACAGGCGCATAGCAAAGCTATAAAGCATATTAAGAAAAAAGACCTTAATCGATCTGTACTGAACATAACTTAATTTATAATCAAGGTCAAATTAGTTATTTTAATTAAGCAAGGTGCAAATGTCACTACAATTTTACCCTGTTAATACGTTATATAAAACAATTGGCTAATTGCTAAATATATTAAAAAGAATGAAGTGTTTGTATACTATAATATTAGTGCTTTTTGCATTTATTACATCGGCCGTAGCGCAAAATAATGAACTGCAATTAGCGAGGCAATACGAGCAAAATGGTGAGCAGCAAAAGGCGCTTGATATTTATCAAAAGCTTTACAAACAGGATAATGAAACCTACTATCAGCAATACCTGAGCAACCTTATAAGCCTTAAAAAGTTTGACGAGGCTGAGAGTATAACAAAAAAAATGATGCGCAAGCATCCTGATATTAGTGAGTATGTGGTTGCACTTGGTTCGGTGTATACACAACAAGGCAATAATGCCAAAGCCGATGCATTATACAACGACCTGATAAAGAACCTGCCTGCTAACTCGAATGAAATTAGCATGCTTGCATCACAGTTTTACCAAAACGCTAATGTCGATTATGCTATAAAGATATTTATGCAGGGCCGTAAGATTTTAAATAATGATGCTTTATTTTCTTTTGAACTGATAAATCTTTACCGATACAAGCGTGATAAAGTTGCACTTACTGAAGAGTACCTGAACTTTTTACCTGCTAACCCCGTTTTTTTAAATCAGGCCGAAAACATGCTGTCAACGCTTTATGATGGTGCAGCAGATTATGACATGCTGAAAATAGCCCTGCTAAAAAGGATACAGAAAGATCCGCAGCAAATTGTTTTTGTAGATATGCTTACCTGGCAGTTTTTGCAGCAAAAGGAATTTGACCAGGCCCTTAATCAAGCATTGGCATTAAGCCGCAGGCAAAATAATGATGGGGCCAATATATTTGACCTGTGCCGCACCCTTGTATCAAACGATGCTTATGACGCTGCCATACGCGGATACGAATATCTAACCAGCAAGGGAAAAGAAAACCCATATTATATATCGGCAAAAATTGAGTTGATAAATACTCAAAATGCTAAAGTAACAGCTGGCAAATATACATCTGCCGACCTGCAGGTACTTGAAAGCAATTACACGGCTTTAATTGATGAATTTGGCCATAATGCAAGCACTGTTTTTGCCATGCAGAAATTGGCCAACCTGCAAGCCTTTAAATTGCACAAGTTAAAAGAGGCACAGGCCCTTCTTGAAAGCGCCGTTGCTATTCCTAATGTAAGGCCAAACCTGTTAGCCGCCTGCAAGCTTGATCTGGCAGATATTAGCCTGCTGAACAACCAGCCCTGGGATGCCACCTTATTATATAGCCAGGTAGAGAAAAGCAACCCAAATACACCAATTGGCCAGGATGCCCTTTTGAGGAATGCCAAACTGGCCTATTACACCGGCGATTTTAATTGGGCACGCAGGCAGCTTGATATTCTTAAAGCCGCTACTACACAGCTGATAGCTAATGATGCACTAAACCTATCTTTATTAATATCTGATAACCTGGCCGTTGATAGCAGCGCCAGCGCGTTAAAAGTATATGCCCGTGCTGATTTGCTGATATTTGCCGGCCAAACAGGTAAAGCCATGCTTACCCTTGATAGTATTGACAAGAAGTTCCCCGGCAACCCCTTAGTGGCAGATATTTTAATGGCTAAGGCAAGGATCTATATCCAGCAAAAAGATTATACCACCGCGGTTACACTGTTAAAGCAAATTGTTGCAGACCATGCCTATGACCTTTGGGCTGATGACGCTGTTTACATGCTGGGCGATATTTACGAAACCAAACTAAACGACAGCAACATTGCTAAAACCTATTTCCAAAAAATCATTACCGATTACCCAAGCAGCTTGTGGCTCAATACCGCCCGTAAGCGTTTCAGGTTATTAAGGGGCGATAAAAATGAGGCATCATAATTATTGATTCACAGGGATTAGTTTATTGGTGTTAACATACCCTTGTTAATGGTCTATTTTACTACTTTTGCGCCATGATTGTATATAACGATACCGTGATATTAGATGATGCCATTGAACAGGAATGGCTGGAGTGGATGAAGACCGTTCACATCCCGGCTATTATGGCAACCGGCTGCTTTAGCTCATACCGGATACTTAATATCATTGATTCGCCAAATGATGGTGTTACCTATTGTGTACAGTACAATGCTGATAATCAGGAAAATTTTAACAACTATTTCAACCAATATTTATTCTATTTTCAAAACCTGCATCAGGAACGTTTTGCAGAGCGCTTTGTAATGTTTAACACTTTAATGAAAACCGTAGACTAATGAAAGTAACCGAAACCCTTATACCCGGTGTAATGATTATTGAACCCAAAGTATTTACTGATGACAGAGGATACTTTTACGAAAGCTACAGTAAAGCAAAACTACTTGAAGCTGGTATTGATGCCGATTTTGTGCAGGACAACCAATCATTATCACAAAAAGGCACCGTAAGGGGGTTACATGCACAGGCTCATCCGTTTGCACAAGGCAAGCTGGTACGTGTGCTGCAAGGTAGTGTTATGGATATAGCAGTTGATGCCCGTATTGGTTCGCCAACTTATGGCAGGCACGTTGCTGTTGAATTAACCGGCGCTAATAATTTACAATTATGGGTACCACCTGGCTGCCTGCATGGCTTTGTAACTTTAGAGGATAACACTATTTTCACTTACAAGGTTACCAACTATTACGATAAAGCATCAGAAACCGGCGTTTTATGGAATGACCCGGCATTGGCTATTGGCTGGGGTATTGATGAAAGAGACGCGCTACTATCTGTCAAAGACCAGGAACTTCCGGATTTTAAATCATTTAAAAGTCCGTTCACTTATTAGAAAATTCTTAAAAAATAAAAAAGCGGCTTAACCAATGGTTAAGCCGCTTTTTTATTTTACTCCATTACATAATTCCTATTTAAAGGAACACTTAGTATTATTTGATTTTTAATATAATTATGTAATTCGTATTTTTTTGAAACAATATTTCTTATTATTTAATTTTTAAATGTAATTTATTTTTAAAATAACAAATCTTAATTATTTGTTAAAAATATAAACTTAATTATTGCATATTCGTGTTTATATAAAGCTGGCCAGCTGATGTTACCAATTAAATTAACAAATTAAACTAACTATCATTCACATTCTCATGAAAAAACAGTTATTATTTAAAACCGGCTCTGCCGCAGTGTTATTGGCCTCTGTATTATTTGCATGTACCAAAAGCAACCAAACTGCTGATTTAAACTCAGAAGCGAAAAGTGAAATTTCCGCAAGTACGCTTAAAAGCATTTCAGACCTTGGTTTTAGTACAACAGAAGCACGAAAGGTTGACGGCGGTTACCTGGTTGAAGGCGACATTTTATTAACCGATGAGAACCTGACTACCGAAAGTACGAGTCCTAATGTTCGTATTGCCGAAACAGAGCAGTACCGAACCACTAACCTGGTTAAAAATCTGCCCCGTACAGTTACTGTATCAATATCAAACCTTCCAACAGTATATGGTACCGCTACTAAAAATGCAATTGCACGTTATAATGCGCTTAGCCTAACCCTTAAGTTCCAATTTGTAAGCAGTGGCGGCCAAATACAGGTAGTAGGATTTAACCAGGGGCCAAGCGGTGGTTACATTACCTTAGGTTCTTCGGGCTTCCCAACCTCTTCGGGCAACCCATATAACCAAATAAAAATGAATACTAATGCGGCCGCTTATGGCACCAACCCAGATGTTTATTACTTAACATCGGTTTTACAGCATGAAATTGGCCATTGCATTGGGTTCCGTCATACAGATTACTTTGACCGTTCTTACAGCTGTGGGGGAGCTAAATCAAATGAAGGCGCTTCAAATGTAGGTGCTGTACATATCCCGGGTACACCATCAGGCGCTGATGCTGCTTCCTGGATGCTGGCTTGTTCAGACGGTATGGACCGCACTTTCAATACAAATGATAAAGTTGCGCTTAACTATTTATACTAAAACAGCATTGCTATTAAGTATATAAGTAATTAAATTTACAATAAAGGGGGAGCATTGTACTCCCCTTTATTGTTGTGTTTACATCTATGATAAAACATCTCACCTGTTTTGTGCTGCTTGTATCATGTTTTCACTATTCATGGGCGCAAAAAGCTAATGATGATAAATTAATTGCTAAAACGTACTCTGACCCTTCTTCCCCGCTTAATAAACTGGATACTTTACGTTACTACCTGGTAAAATTTAACAATCCCCCTAATCAAAAAAATTTACGCCTTTTAAAAAGGGTTTCATACAATTACTATATCGTAGCATCGAATGATAATAGTATTATCGCGGGAAAAAACATCATTAGCGCTGCTCCCTCAAACAGTTTATGGAAAGCTGATGATGGCCTGGTGCAACTAAGCCAGAAACATCCTAATGCTGCAAAGCTCATTAACTTAGTTGTTAAAAAGCAAAGCCCGGCCCTGCTTAACCAAATAAAAAGAAATGGCACTATCACAGGCATATCTGGCAATATATTTACGATAAAGGTTACTTTAAAACAACTGCCTGCTTTGTTAGTGCATCCGGATATTGTTTTTGCAGGCATAGTACGCCAGGCACATGAAGAATTAGTTATAAACGACATTGACCTTGGCTCAAATAATATATCGGCTATTGCTGATAACTATCCGGGCATTAACGGAGCGGGTATAAACGTAAGTGTAAAAGAAGATAAATACGATGAAACTGATCTTGACCTGCTTGGCCGGTCTTTTACTTCTGTACCAGCGTCTGATAAAATATCCGGGCACGCCACTATTATGGCAACTCTTATTGGTGGCAATGGCAATTCATTCATAAAGGGATTGGGATCAGCACCAGCGGTTAAATTTACCTCATCAAATTTTGCAAGACTGCTGCCTGATACTGTTACCGCTTTTAAAACCTACCAGATAAGCGTTCAAAACCATTCATACGGAACCGGGATAGAAAACTTTTATGGCATTGAAGCCGAAGCATATGATAAGCAGGTATATGAAACAGATTCACTAATACACGTGTTTTCATCCGGCAATATTGGTACTACAACCCCCGCAACAGGTTTATACAGCGGTATACCAAACAGCGCCAACCTATCGGGCACGTTTAAGCAGGCTAAAAATGTGCTGGTTGTTGGCGGCACAGGTCGTACCAATGTACCCGAGGCACTCAGTTCAGCAGGTCCGGCTTATGATGGCCGTATTAAACCAGAGATTATTGCCGATGGCGAAGACGGAACATCGGGTGCAGCCGCTCTTACAACAGGTGCAGTAGCATTATTGCAACAAGCCTATAAAAAGCAGTTTAACAAATTACCATCAGCAGCACTAATAAAAAGTATTTTAATAAACTCTGCTGATGATATTGGCATGCCAGCGGTTGATTATAAAACTGGTTATGGCAAATTAAATGCACTTGAAGCTTTAAGAACAATTAATAACAATCGCTTTAAAGCCGGCTCTGTTGCTAATAAACAACAAATTACCTACCGGGTTACAGTTCCGCAGAATTGCCGGGAATTAAAGGTGTCATTAGCATGGGCAGATGTACCCGCCGCGCTTAACGCACCCACTGCACTCATTAATGATTTGGATTTATACGTCACCACACCCTCAGGCAACGCTTTGCTGCCCTGGACGTTAAGTACCTTTCCTAATCCAGACTCTTTATTAAAACCCGCTGTTAGGAGGCGCGACTCGTTAAACAATACCGAACAGGTAACATTGCAAAATCCACTGGCAGGTACATATACCATTTATATATCAGGTAATAAGGTAACAACGGCCTTGCAGCCTTTTTATATGGCCTATCAGGTCCGCCTTGCCAATCAGTTTGAATGGACATCCCCAGCTGGCAATAACAAATTTTTTGCTGCCGAAAATAATTACCTGCGCTGGCAAAATACCTACAATACTACCACAAGCAATTTAAGCATCAGTTATAATCATGGTATTACCTGGGCAAAGGTAGCTAATGTACACCTGAAGAATAATTTTTATAAGTGGATGGCTCCGGCTGCATTTACCCAGGCTATTTTAAAAATGACCATCAACGGTACAGACCATATTAGCAAGGAGTTTGTTATTTCAAAACCACTCAGTTTAAACGTTGGTTATAATTGTAACGATGGCGCCTTACTACATTGGAACCTGCAACCGGGAGCTATAGGGTATGTTATTTATACAATAAAGGATAATGTTTTGCAACAGCTTACCACATCGGCGGATACTTCTGTTATTATACCCGCGCAAATGCAATCATCAAAATATTACGCGGTAAGTGCACGGGGTAACGGTTTTGAAGGGATAAAAAGTTTTACCATTGATATTACCAATCAGGGTGTTGGTTGTTATGTAAAAACACTGCTGGCCACCGTTGCTGATAATAAGAGTATAGTACTTAACCTTACTTTAGGCAGTGTATTAAACCTCAAATCCATCACGTGGGGAAAATTAACCGGCACCAATTTGTATACTGTATTAGGTAGCACCAACATTAACACAAATATGCTGGCTTACAGCTTTACAGATACTTACCCTAAAAAAGGCATCAATTACTACAGGGTAAAGCTTACTACAGCAGATAATAAAATAATATACTCTGACCTGGCAAGCGCTACTCTTTTACAAAGTAATCAGTTTACCCTATTCCCCAACCCGGTTACTACACAATTAACCATACTAACCGGCGAACAAAAAGATTTTGAGATACTCTTTTATAACTCCGTGGGAAAATTAAGTTTAAGGCAAACATTTAACGGATTACAAAATAATATTCCTATAAACTTAGTTCCGGGCGCTTACGTGTGTGCTATAACACTTAACGGAAAAATAATTTTCACTACAAAAATTATAAAAGCGTTGTAACAACAAATGCCTTTTAACACTCTTATTACCTATTTTAACATAAATTAACATAATCATTTTTTGATTACTAAGAATTTAGTTATAAATTGCCGTACCTTAAAACCTTATATGAAATTAACTCTTACTTTATTGGCTTATTTCTGCCTCCTATCTTTTACAACATTTGCACAAACATCTACCACACTTAAAGCACCTAATTTAGTTAAAGGTATTATTATTGATAGTGCCTCAAATGCTAAGCTGCAAAATGCTTCTATCAGCATATTAAGAGCAAAAGACTCAACACTGGTGAAATTTACCCGCGCAACACCTAATGGTACTTTTACAGTAAACAATATTGGTACCGGTAAGTTTATCCTGCTGGTTACCTACCCTGCTTATGCCGACTATGTAGAGGACTTTAGTTTAGATTCGGTTAAAGCACAACGCAGCTTTGGTAATATAGATCTGCAATTAAAAGCAAGATTATTGAATACTGTTTTAGTGACCGGCCGTGTGGCAGCTATCAAAATAAAAGGCGATACCACTGAGTATAACGCCAAAGCTTTTACTATACAACCTAACTCAAAGGTAGAGGACTTGCTAAAACAACTGCCCGGCATCCAGGTAGATAAGGACGGAAAAATTACTGCCCAGGGCCAAACAGTAAGCAAAGTATTGGTTGATGGCGAAGAGTTTTTTGGTGATGACCCTACCCTTGTTACCAAAAACATTCGTGGTGACATGGTAGATAAGGTACAGGTTTATGATAAAAAAAGCGACCAGGCTACCTTTACCGGTATTGATGATGGACAAAAGACCAAAACCATTAACATTAAGCTAAAAGAGGATAAAAAGAACGGCTATTTTGGCAAAATTGATGTAGGTATTGGTACCGATGGCTATTACCAGGGCCAGGGCTTATTTAATAAGTTCCAAGGCAAAAAGAAAATGTCGGCCTATGGTACTATAGGTAATACCGGTAAAACAGGCTTGGGTTGGAACGATAATAACAAGCTCGGAACAAGTGATGGCGCCCAGATGAGTGATGACGGTTATTTTTATTTTGACAACAGCGGCCGTGATGCCCTTGACTCCTTTAGCGGGCGATACGATGGCCAGGGTATTCCTGTTGCACGTACAGGTGGTTTGCATTATGATGATAAATGGAAAAACGATAAGTACACCCTAAACACCAATTACAAAATAGGCTCGTTAGAGGTTGATGGTACACGTAATACCATACAGCAGCAAAACTTGCCGGGCAACGTAATTAACAGCGTTACCGACCAAACTTTTAACAATTACATGTTTAGGCAAAAGCTTGATGCAACGTATACCATTAAGCTGGATACTACATCAACCTTAAAAATATCTGCTGATGGTACATTAAAAAACAGCACTACCAATACCACTAACCTGGCTACAAGCAAAAGAGAAGATGGCAGTTTACTAAACGTGAACAACCGTAACTTAAGTAATGACCTAGATCAGCAATTGTTTAATGCATCAGCTTTCTACACAAAAAAATTAAAGAAAACCGGGCGTACCTTATCATTGAATGTATCAACGGGCATTACAGATAGCAAGGCACATGGCTTTTTAAAATCAAAGCTTGACCTGTATGACAAGCAGGGTCAGCTTGATAGCAGCCAGGTAGTTGATCAGTTAAAAACCGACAATACTAAAACCACCAGATTCAACACTACCTTAACCTATACAGAACCTTTAACAAAGGCATTAGCTATGGTATTAAGCTATGGTATTAGCCTCAATAACAGCAATTCCGACAGAAGATCATTTGACCAATCGGCACCGGGGGTATATAATATCCTTAACGACTCGTTAAGCAATCATTACATATTCAACCAAACATCAAACCAGGGAGGGCTTAATTTTAACTATAAAAAGGGTAAAAGCTTATTAAGATTTGGTACAAAAGTAGCTAATGTAGGGTTTAAACAAGTTGATGAGTTTACCGGTAATTCTGCCGAAAGAAACTTCACTAACTGGAACCCGCAGGTAAATTACCAATACAAGATTTCAACGTACGGATCATTAAACGTAGGCTATACGGGTAGCCAAAATCAACCTACTATTGATCAGTTACAGCCTATACGGGTAAATACCGATCCGTTAAATATTGTAATAGGCAACCCTAACCTTAAACCCTCTTTCAGACATACATTTAATGCATGGTATAACATGTATAAGGTAATAAGCGACCAATCTGTGTATATAAATGGTAACTATACCTATTTTACAAACCCAATAGTTAACAATACCGTTACCGATACTACTTTGGGTAAAAGTGTTACCCAGGCACTTAACCTAACTAACCAAAAACCATATAACTATAGCGTTTATATTGGTATGAACCGCAAAATAGCTGGTATTAACATTGGGCCAAATTTAAATAGTAACGGCAATGTGTATTACAGCATGGTAAACAATGCGCTTAACAGAACAAAATCATACACTTACTCGGGTCAGTTATCCTTATCAAAATACAAAGAGAAAAAATATCAGATATACGTTAATGCAGGCCCTACTTATACTATTGGCCAATCATCTCTGCAACCATCTATAAACAATAACGGCCGCGGGTTTAGTGGTAATTATTATATAAACTTTTTCCTGCCCGGCAAATTCCAGATCAGCAGCGATGGCCAGTATGAATATAAAGCCGCCACGCAATCATTTGATACTGATTTCCGTAGAACAATTATTAATGCCACCATAACTAAATCCTTTTTTAAAAGCGATGCTGTTAAACTATCTATAAGTGGGAATGATTTGCTGAACCAAAACTCGGGCTTTAGCCGTAGCGCGTCAAGCAACCTTATTACACAAAGCACATACACTACTATAAGAAGGTACTTTATGCTATCAGTAGTGTGGGATTTTAGTGGCATGGGCGGCGGTACACCGGCAAAAAAATAAGTATAGATTTATAACATTATAAGAAATTACAATAATGAAAAAGTATATTATAATATTAATAAGCCTGTTTAGCAGCAGCATTTTATTTGCACAGAACTCGCATTTTACCACATCGGGCATCATTCAGTATGAGAAAAGGGTAAACATGTATGCCGTAATAAAAAAAGCAATAAACAAGGATAACGAAAGCTGGTACACTCCCGCTTTTGATAACTACAAAAAAAACCAGCCCCAGTTTAAAGTACTTAAAAGCACTTTAAACTTTGGCAATAACAAAACTTTATACGCCCCTGTGGTAGATGATGCGCCGGCATCAAACAGCTGGTTTAGCGATATGCCACTGGCACAGCAAATAAACACCGTTTATACCGATTTAAGCAGCAGCCTTAGCATCACCAATAAAAAGGTGTTCGATGAAACATTTTTGGTGAAAGATACCGCCCGCAAAATAAACTGGAAAATAACTAACGAAACCCGCGAAATTGCCGGTTACATGTGTCGCCGGGCAAACGCCATAGTAATGGACTCTATTTACGTGGTAGCTTTTTATACCGATGAAATACCATTGGCAGGCGGTCCGGAATCATTTACCGGCCTACCGGGGATGATACTGGGTGTGGCACTTCCGCATGATAATGTTACCTGGTTTGCTACCAAAGTTACCGATACCATTGTGCCCGAAACTGCATTAAAAGTACCGGCAAAAGGCAAAGTGGTAACCTATGCAGGCTTAAAAACAACCCTAACCAATGTTATGAAAGATTGGGGCGAATACGGCAAGAAATTCTTTAGTATCTTTTTGTTATAAAGGAACAATTAGAAAGTAAACGAATAACGTTAAACCTAATACACCAGCCGCATTGCTTTTAAGTATGCGGCTTTTTTTGTGCTTTGTTTTTAAACTCCCTGCATGTCTTATTGAGGGATTGTCCGTCCGTCCGGAGGTCGGACATACAGGCCGCTACCGCGGACAACACACTTTGAACTAAAAATCACATCACTTGTTGAATCTGATCAGGGGTTAGTCCATTAATGGTTAAATTGTTTGTGACAGGATCATACTTTACTGAATAACTGGTTATTTCAGGAAATAGTTGCTGTATTTTACTCATTATTTGTTCAATTTTCAAAGGTGCGTTATTCCTAATTCCACGTCCTTTAGCGGTAAAGTTAAATTTTTACATAATTTATTTTTTTTCAAATGTAACTTCAGTAGTATAAACCACCACTAAAGTACCGCACCTTTTCCCAAAATTCCCCTCTTGAGAGGGGTGTGTTGGGTTGTGTGGTAGCAGGGGTGTGTTTAGAGGACTATGCCTTTATCAACGTTTGGTACAACAATTAACGTAAGCCTGCTCATAGCCGCAGAGGCCTATTACTTTTTCCTTGATGAAAAAGTAACAAAAAATCAAGTCAGCAAAAAGGTTTCTTTGACGCACTGGCCTTTCCACCGCAAATCGGTAAAAACCACGGGCTGCTTCTTTTGCCCTGCTGCCGCTCGCTCTTGTCCTATGCTTCTGCAAAATAAGCTAATGCCCTTTCCTGCACACAAGCCAACATTGTTTTCTCCGCTTTCGCCCGAAACTGTTTTGCTGACAGGGAGAATTCGTAAATGTTGCCAATCCTACCAGTCTGCTAAATCCTGGTTCTACGCGTTAGGGATTGCAGCGGATACCGGCCTTGCGCCTAAGGCCTGCAGGCGTATGAGCGTAAAGCCCGCCCGCAGGGAACGCCCTTGTGGCGACAAGAGACTGGGAGACAAAGGAGCAAAGACACTTCCGTCTTTTATCCTTTGTCCGTCCGTCCTTCTTCCCTTAAATATCTCTCACTATTACCTCGCCGGTTACTTTATCTTTTAGTAATAGCTTTTTATCGCCGTGGGGCAATATCTCCTCTTTAATTAAATAATATTGCTCGTCGTAACTGGCGAAGTCGGTGGCTATTTTGGTATCGTTACTGCCGCGCCAGTCATCTATTTTAACAGGTTCCCAAATGCCGCTTTTGGCCGATGCATAGGCCGCGTCGATAATCGCGTTCACCACGTAACCATCATAGAACGTTTCAGCTGGTTCGCGCTTGTCCTCAATAGCCTCAAACATATCGGTAAACATGTGGTTATAGCCCAGTTCGTTCACCTCATCACCTACGGGGAAAAGCCAGCCGCTGCTGCTCTCGGCCTTTTCGGCAACGTAACCGCCGCCCTTACCGGTGCTGAACATATCAAAACCGGTACGCAGAAAATTGTTTATCCATATGGTGCCCTCGGTGCCCATCACCTCATCGCGCAGGTCCATACCGCCCCTAAAGCACCAGCTAACCTCAAACTGACCGATAGCACCATTGGCATACTTTACCATACCTATGGCATTGTCCTCGGCATCAATAGGGTGCACCTGCGTAGCCGCCCAGCACATTACCTCAACGGGCCTAATATCTTTACCAATGTAGCTGCGGGCAATTTCAATACAGTGGCAACCTAAATCTACAATAGCGCCGCCGCCGCTTTGTTCCTTGTTCCAAAACCAGTTGCTGTGCGGGCCGGGATGCGCTTCGCGGCTTTTAGCCCACAACACCCTGCCCAACGCACCCGCCTTAACACTGGCAAGCGACTTATTGAACTTTGGCGTATAGCACAAATCTTCCAGGTAGCCGCCCATTACGCCTGCCTGCTCCACCATATCCAACATTTGTTTGGCCTCCGCAGCCGTACGACCAAGGGGTTTGGTACACAGCACATGCTTGCCCGCTTTGGCACAAGCCTCAACGGCGGCAAGGTGTAAATCATTAGGGAGCGATATCACCACCACATCAACCTCGGGGTGGTTCACTACCTCGTGCATGCTGTCGCTATATACGGGCAGTTTATAATCATGAGCAAATTGTTTGGCCTTTGCCACATCGCGGCTGTATACAGCATGCAAAGTATCTAATCGGCGGTGGCCTATCAACGAATCGGCATAGAAACGCGCAATAAAGCCCGAGCCAAGCATAGCAATTTTCATAACAGGTAAAATTATAAGGGTTTGTAATTGGGCTTCAAGATAGGAATTTTTTGGAATGTGGGGGTAATGGTATGAACCGGAATTAAACTAATTTTTAGAATTGACTGAATAGGTAACCTATAGTTCTGCCCATTAGTTTAGTTCTTTTAAAATTCAGGTTCCGGACAATTAACACCCCAATGCCAGCGCAGCAAATGACTCAATGACTAATAACCAAAAATAAGTAAAGGTGCTGTTGTGCTGCTATTAGCCGATAGCCCCGCTATGCGCTCATACGCCTATAGGCCTTAGGCGCAAGGCCGGTATCCGCTGCTATCGGGTTTAGGTGGAAGTGGTGTCCGTCCGTCCGTCTTTTTTGTGGACAGGTGCGGACAAGCGCAGCTAAAGTTCCCTCCTCTTTAACTATCGCGACAGATATTCCATCACAGTACTCCCGCTTAACATGTTGTTGATGTCTTTATAGCTGTTATCATAATAAAGCGTTAATTTATTAGCAGACAACTCTTTTATAGTGCAAGTATCTGTATATGCATCAATCGGAACGCCCGCGTCAACATATGCGCTATAATTGATGGTTAATTTATCATCCTTTAAAGTATATGTAAAAGAAGTAATATAATCTCTACCGGTACCATCATTGTTAAACTGAACATACTCCCCTTTGCTGTATGTATATGGCTGGCCCCCGCTTTGTGTATCATTTACATATAACTTAACATTGTCTGACGTGTAATTCCATTTACCTGCAAGTATTTTAATATCTGCTTTAACCGTAACAGCAGGTGTAGTGGCAATGGGAATGTTATAGTTAACAGGGTCGGGTTTACAACCCGCAATTAATGCGAAAGCAAAAAGCAATATCCAATAAGTAAAATATTTCTTCATCATTATAACTGGTTAGGGATGTAAACAATAGTTTCTTCAACATAAAGTATTACATTCTAAAACCCCAATAAACTGTCCGTCCGTGCTACAGGTACAGGCTTATTTGGACAGTATACGGACAACGCAGCTAAAAGTTTCTCTCTCCTATACCTCCACCATGTAATTGCGGGCGACATGGAGCTAAGTTCCCCGGTTGGGTACGTAGTAATTGTGCACAAAGGCAGGGTGGGTTTAGCCAACTCGTTACCAGTACATTAGCCCACAAGCGGGACGCTTGCGGCACCATGTCATTGCTGTAAGGAGCGCAGCGACGTGGCAATCTCCTCGCCAGTGCATGAACGCTTGGCATTGATCTACAAATGGGATGGTTGCGGTAGCAGGATATAAAACATAAAAACCCTCATTCGAGGGCTTTATGCATGTGCTTCTAATTGTTTTGCTACAAATAAGTCATACTCCATTTGTAGTCCTAACCAATAATGGGAACTAATTCCTAATATCTTCTCGAGCCTTACAGCTAAGCGAGCAGATATATTTCTTTTACCTGAGAAAATCTCACTTAAATGATTTGGCAAAATTTCCAACGATTTTGCAATATCCTTTTTAAGTATTTCTCTAGTTTCAATTTCTTCCAGCAAAAATTCCCCTGGATGAAATGCTTCTATTTCAATTTCGTTACCATTATGATCTAATACTTGATTATTCATAAAAGTATAAAGGCCTCCTGGGCCATAAGCTTAAGAGTAGTGATTATTGATTTCTTCAATACAGATTATCTCTAACCTGCTTTCACTATCTGAGTTGTCAATTCGAAATATAATGCGATAAGCTTTATTCAATCTGATTGAATACTTACCAAAATATTTCGGTTCTTTAAGTTTTTCAAAGTGTAAGCTTCCGATTTTTCTTAAATCAGCAGTGCTTTGTACCTGCCTTATCTGAAAAACACGTTTTTTAAAAGCTTTTAGAACTTCATCCGGATAGGGTGATTTTCCACTCACTTTGTTAAGATTGGCCACTTCACCTAGAAAGTGATCTTCAATTTTTACCTGCATTTTAAGTGTTGCTAAAGATAATGTCTAATGTGATGCTCGATTCCATTGATAATAGATTTTATGTTTGTGTTAATCCGTTTGTTGAACAAATATAACGTTTTTCAATTAATTTACCAAAAAAAGGTAATTTAAAAAATTAGTCCCCTAATCCTCACCCTGTCCGTCCGCCTTTTTTGTGGACAAGTGCGGACAAGCGGTGCATGAACGCTTTGTACCAATCTAATTAATTAAGCTGAAAGCTTTAACTTTTCTTAAGGTCTAAGTTACGCTCTCATTAAACTTAGACCAGTGAGGAATACCTAAAATGATGAGGCAATAGACCAATAAACGTTCAGAATAAATAATGGAACTATTTCTCCACTTACTTCATCAGCATAATGGCAGCAACGGTTTCAATGCCTTGCCATAGGTAGCTAACTTTAACGTTCTCGTTTTCGGCGTGTTGGTTGTTGTCGTAATTTACCAGTGGTACAGTTATTACTTTGGCACCCAGTTCCTTTTCAAAAATAAATAGGGGCAGGCTGCCTCCCGTGCTCGGCGAGAGCACCACCGGATAATTCACCGTTGCCTGTATGGCCTTTATTACGGATTGTGCCACGGGCAAATCAAGCGGTGTACGCTGTGCATTGTAGCCGGCATCGTGGGTAACTTTTATCAATTTAGGATAGGTAGTCCGTTCAGCATCAGTAGGTTCGCGGTTTATCACATGATACCCCTGTGAGCTGATATAGTCCGTCACCTTTTTTATTTGCCTGTTCATATCGTTCCCCAGCACCAGTCGTAAATCAAGAACCGCCTCAGCCTTTACCGGGATAACGTTAGCTGCCAACGCACCTACATTGCCGCTGGCCATGCCGTTTATATTTAGTGTAGGCTGCATAAACGCTTCAACCAATGGGCGGTTGCCACCTTCGGGTTGGGCTATACCAAGTTCTTTTTTCAAGTTGGCTTCAACGGCGGGCACACGCGCCAGGGCCTGCTTTTCACTGGCAGTAAGCGGTATTACATCATCATAAAAGCCCGGTATGGTTACATGCCCGGTATCGTCTTTCATTCCGGCAAGCAGTTTAACCATCAGTAGGCCGGGATTGGGAGCCCAGTTACCAAAGTTGCCGCTATGCAGAGGGCGTTTTGGTCCATATATGGTAAGCGCCATATTTACGTCGCCACGTACACCAAAAACCACAGTTTTTTTCCCGGTGGGATGCCTGGCGCCATCGCAGATGATCCACAAGTCCGAATCCAGTTTATCCTTATACTTCCTGAATATAGCAGCCAGGCTTGGCGACCCTTTTTCTTCCTCGCCTTCAAAAAAGAACTTGATATTGCAGGTTGGTTTAATTTTACTTTTCACCAGGGCATCATAGGCATTAAGAATACACATTACCCCCGCTTTATCATCTGCACTTGCCCTTCCGCTAATGCGCCATGCGGTATCAATGGCTTGGCCCGGTTTATAGTTAACAATATGGCCGCCCTGCTCTATAGGCGCGGTAATAAATACCGGTTTAAAAGGCTCCAACCCCTCCGACCATTGTTTAGGGTTAACCGGCTGACCGTCATAATGGGCATAAAATATAATAGTTTTGGTAGCTCCCGGTACTTTCACCTCACCAAAAACAACACGGTTACCTCCGGGAACGCTAAATACTTCAGGTGTTATGCCCCGCTTAATCATCATGCCTTGTATAAAAGACGAATTTACGCGGATATTTAAGCTATCGTTAGTTTCATTGGGTATAGCAAGCAGATTTAGGTATTCCGCCATGGTTGCCTGCTCGCCGGCTTTGCGGGCCGCGGATATTTTTTGCTGGTTTGTTTGCGCGAATACCGGAAAGCTGCATAACAGCAATAATGTAATGGTTAGGCAGGAGTTAAGTTTCATGAGTGTTACGTATGCCCTAATATAGAAAAATATTTTTTAGGTGGATAGTTAAGCACTATAAAGGTGAGCCTGTCGAACCATTAGCGATCAGATCCTTCGTACCTCAGGATGACAAGTGGAGACAAGCGGACGGACGGACAAGATTAGGGTTTTGGATTTGGGATGGTGAGGCTGTGGAAGCATTCGGGAGCGTTCGCGATCAGATCCTTCGTACCTCAGGATGACAAAAGGGGGAGAAGTCGGGAAGTCAGTAAGAAGCGTTAGCGGGCAGATCCTTCGTACCTCAAGATGACAAGTTGAAAAACAGGGGTGTTGATTTGTTATGCTGAACGACAGTGAAGCATCTATTGTATACCATGCAGGTTCGCTGGCAGATCCTTTCGTACCTCAGGATGACAAGGAGGTTATTAGAGAAGTAGTTTGCAAAACCTTTCTAAACAAAGAAACCCTTCATCTTTTGGATGAAGGGTTTAACTTTAAGATTGGGCACCGACCTACTCTCCCACATTTTACTGCAGTACCATCGGCTCTGGCGGGCTTAACTTCTCTGTTCGGAATGGGAAGAGGTGGACACCGCCGATATAGGCACCTGA
>JAQBNZ010000082.1 GCA_028288285.1 Mucilaginibacter sp. | reverse complement strand
TTTGCGTTATATCAAGGTAAAACTGTTGTAAATCCTAAGCTTTGGCTGGCAGACAATTAGTAGAACTTTATAGCGTTGTAATTGTATATATTTGTAACTTTAATTAATACCAGATGTTAAGTTCTGTCTTTTTATTTTTAAATATAGGTACCGGCGAAATGATACTGATCATATTTGCTGCTTTGATGCTGTTTGGCGGTGAAAAACTGCCCGAACTGGCACGTGGGTTGGGTAAAGGCATACGCGATTTTAAAGATGCATCTGAAGATGTTAAGCGGGAGATAAACAACCAGATAAACAATTACGAAGAAAAGAAAACGGAAATATCAGCAACTGCTGAAGAAGAAAAAGTACATTCATATGAGCCTGTTGCAGGCACATTGCCAGCTTTTGAAGGCCATGCAGCAACAGATGCAATTGAAGGAACGGAATTAAATAACCCTGAGGCACCGGAAACATACAGCCACGAAAGTGTTGAGCTAAAGCACCCGGTTACCGGCCATCATGAAGCAGGCGGCGAAGCAGATAAAGCTGAAGTGCCGGTTAAAAAGAATATTGAAGAAGAATATAAATAGTCACAAAAATATTAACATAACATAAAAATTAAATTATCATGGGTGGATTAGGCGCACCAGAAATTATTCTGATCATCGTTGCAATATTAATTATGTTCGGCGGTAAAAAAATTCCTGAACTAATGAAAGGTTTAGGCAGAGGTGTAAAAGAATTTAAAGACGCGCAGAATGGCGAAACCAATACTGCAAGTACAACTTCTACAGAAGATAAACCAAAAGTTTAATCTCTATATTGCTATACCCGGCTATCAGTAGCTGTTTAAACTTATAACTTATCTGTTGGAATATTTATGCTTCAACGGATAAGTTTTTTTATTTTTAGCGCATGTCTATACACTACTCCTCTTACAATGAAATTAAGAGCGGACTGCAGATTGGAGAAATTACTGCCGAAAGCCTGGTAAAAGGTTATCTGCAGCAAATAAATGCAAATACACATTTAAACGTATTTAACGAAGTTTTTGAGCAGGAAGCCCTTGCCAACGCAAAAAATGTTGATGCTAAAATAAAACAGGGTACTGCCGGTAAACTTGCCGGTATGGTTATAGCTATAAAAGATAATATTTGCTATAAAGACCATAAGGTTACGGCATCGTCTAAAATACTTGAAAATTTTACTTCAATATATTCAGCAACCATAGTTGAACGATTGCTGGCAGAAGATGCCATCATTATTGGCCGTTGCAATTGCGATGAATTTGCAATGGGTGCCGCTAATGAAAACTCCTATTTTGGACCAGTAAAAAACTATGCGGATGAAACCCGGGGATCCGGTGGTTCTTCGGGTGGTTCGGCAGTAGCAGTGCAGGCAAATATGTGCCACGCTGCAATTGGCACTGATACAGGCGGATCTGTACGCCAACCCGCTGCCTTTTGCGGAGTTGTTGGTTTTAAACCAACTTACGGGCGTATATCACGGCATGGTATTATTTCTTACGCCTCGTCATTTGACCAGGTAGGCACATTAACACATTCTGTTGCAGATGCTGCACTTTTGCTGGAGATAATGGCCGGTGCCGATGAATTCGACGGCACTTTGTCACAACAGCCTGTATTACAATATTCCAAAGAAATAGTACAACCCGGTAAAAAGAAAATAGCTTATTTACAGGAAGCCTTGTCAAGTCCGGGAGTTGATGGCGATGTTAAAAATAGTCTGGTCAATTATATTGAAAAGCTGCGCGCAGATGGGCACACCGTAAAGTCAATATCATTTGAATACCTTGATTTTTTGGTGCCAACGTATTACATACTTGCTATGGCCGAAGCTTCGTCAAACCTGGCACGGTATGATGGTGTACACTATGGTTACCGCAGCCCTAATGCTACAGATCTGGAATCAACCTATAAGCTTTCGCGGTCTGAAGGGCTTGGTACAGAGGTTAAGCGCCGTATAATGCTGGGTACATTTGTATTAAGTGCAGGTTATTACGATGCTTATTACGCAAAAGCTCAAAAGATACGCCGTTTAATCAGAAATAAAACTAACGAAATATTGGGAGATTTTGATTTTATTTTAACTCCTACAGCGCCCGAACCAGCATTTAGTATAGGAAAGATAGAAAAGGACCCGGTGGTTAATTATTTACACGATATTTTTACTGTACAAGCATCGCTTGCTGGGTTACCGGCAATATCTTTACCTGCGGGCAATAATAACGAAGGTTTGCCGTTAGGGTTACAATTATTATCCAAAGCCTTTTCCGAACAAGAACTGTTAAATTTTTCAGAATATTTCCTGAAGCTATAAAAAGTTAATATATTAGTAAATAACCTTAGCCTCGAAATTATTTTTTTAGCTGTAAAGTATGAAGAGACTGTTTACTTTTATTATTTGTGTGTTAGCATTACAAATAGTTAAAGCCAATTCAAACAACAATTTTAGTAGTTTAAATTCACCAGTAAGTATTGTCGATACCACTGTGCTATTGCCGGTAAGCCAGGTTCCGGTGTCTATTTATCAAAATGTTATTTTTAAGCGCCGGTTAGATTCTATCCAAAAAGATGTGCCCTTAGATTATAATGAGTATGTACAAAGCTACATTGATAACTACATGGGCCGGCGTGATGAGATGAGCCGTATTATGGGGCTTACAAAATATTATTTCCCTATTTACGAAAAAGCTTTCCGTGATGCGGGTATCCCAGATGAGATCAAATATCTTTCTATAGTTGAATCTGCACTTAACCCTAATGCGGTTTCAAGAGTAGGCGCATCCGGTTTGTGGCAGTTCATGTCAGAAACGGCAAAGGTTTACGGCCTTAAAATGAATGATTATGTTGATGAGCGCCGCGACCCCGTACAATCCAGCCAGGCGGCCGCTGCTTATTTAAAAGATGCCTATCAGCAATTTGGTGATTGGTTATTAGCCATTGCCTCATACAACTGCGGTAAAAGTAATGTAGAGCATGCCATGGAAAAAGCCGGCGCAAATGATTTTTGGTCTATCCGCCAGTACCTGCCTGCCGAAACCCGTGGTTATGTACCTGCTTACATAGCAATAAGTTATGTAATGAATTACTCGAAAAGACATAATCTGTCGCCTTATGCTTGTACCATTACTACAACTACCGATACCGTATCGGTAAATAAATTTGTACCATTGAGTAAAATAGCACAGGTACTGGGCGTTACCCTAAAAGATATATCCATCTTAAACCCGGCTTATAAACAACTAATGGTAAACGGCACAGCAGCAGCACCACGTAAGTTAATAATCCCACAAATAGAAAAAGAAAGATTTGCGGCTTTAACACAGGTTTTAAATAACCCGGACGGCCCGGTGCCGTTTGTACGCTCACAGCCGGTTTATACAGCATCAGTGCAACCAAAGCAAGTGCCGGCGTCGGCAATAGCACAGGCAGTAAATAATACTGCAACAGCAAGTGCAGTTGCTCCAGGGCCTGCGCGCGTTTTGCCAGCTTTTTATACAACCCAAAAGGGCGATACATTTACAGATATTGCTACTAAATATGGTATAAATGTAGATGAATTAATGAAACTAAATATTGAATTTGGCAACAGCAAAACTGTACACCTGCAACCTGGCTTAACAATTAAGATCACCAGGGGATAAATAATAAAAAACAAAGGGCCCGGTTTTGATGTATTTCAAAGCCGGGCTTTTTTTTTAGCAAGTTCAAAGAAAGTAATTGTAATTTTAGGGGCTTCAATTTTATAAGATGAACAAAACCAATCGTAAACAGGACGCTTTAAATTACCACTCAAAAGGCCGTCCGGGCAAAATACAGGTTGTACCTACAAAACCAACCAACTCTCAGCGCGATTTGACATTAGCTTACTCACCTGGTGTGGCCGAGCCGTGCCTGCGCATTGCCGAGAATGTTGAAGACGTATACAAATACACGGCAAAAGGTAACCTGGTGGCTGTTATCAGTAATGGTACTGCGGTTTTAGGATTAGGTAACATTGGCCCGGAAGCAAGTAAGCCGGTTATGGAGGGTAAGGGCCTGCTGTTTAAGATTTATGCTGATATTGATGTTTTTGACCTGGAGATTAATGCCAAAACGGTTGATGAATTTGTAAATATAGTTAAAGCCCTTGAGCCTACTTTTGGTGGCATTAACCTCGAAGATATATCCGCGCCAACCTGCTTCGATATAGAGACCAGGTTAAAAGCAGAAATGAAGATCCCCGTAATGCATGATGATCAGCATGGTACGGCCATTATATCAGGCGCTGCCCTGATAAATGCCTGTGAAATACAGGGAAAAAAGCTGGATAAGATAAAAATGGTAGTGAATGGTGCCGGCGCGGCGGCCGTATCCTGCACAAAAATGTATCTGTCATTAGGGGTTAAAAAAGAGAATCTTGTAATGTTTGACATTAACGGTTTACTTACACCGGAACGTACCGATCTTGACGAGATGCGTCTGCAATTTGCTACTCAGCGTAAAGACATCACTTCCCTGGCTGATGCTATGAAGGATGCCGATGTGTTTGTTGGTTTATCTGCAGGGAATGTAGTTACGCCCGCAATGCTGAAGAGCATGGCGAAAAATCCTATTGTGTTTGCAATGGCCAACCCCGAGCCAGAGATTTCTTATGACCTGGCAATAAATGCCCGTAAAGATATTATCATGGCAACCGGCCGCTCTGATTTTCCTAACCAGGTAAATAACGTATTGGGTTTCCCATACATTTTCCGTGGCGCACTTGATGTTAGGGCAACTGCCATTAACGAGGAAATGAAGATAGCCGCGGTAAAGGCCATAGCCGAGATGGCTAAAAAGCCGGTTCCGGAGGCAGTTAACTTAGCGTACAACATTACCAACCTTAAATTTGGCCGAGATTACATTATCCCTAAGCCAATGGATCAGCGGTTAATAACCGAAGTGTCATCGGCAGTGGCAAGGGCGGCAATGGAATCAGGCGTAGCACGCAAGGCTATTACTGATTGGGGGGCTTACCATGAAGAACTACTTTCCCGCTTGGGTAACAATAATAAGCTGCTGCGCGATATTACCAATAAAGCTAAACAAGAACCTAAACGCGTGGTATTTGCCGAGGCCGATACCTACAAAATTTTAAGGGCTGCCCAAATTGTTAAAGATGAAGGCATTGCTATCCCTATTTTGCTGGGTAATATTGAAAGAATTAAACGGATTATTAAAGAAAACGAGCTTGACCTTGGTGATGTGCAAATGATCGATACCCGCGATGATTGTGAGCGCTCAAAAGAATTTGCCGAATTTCTGTTTAAAAAGCGCCAGCGTAGAGGCATCACTATGTTCGAAGCCAGGAAACTGATTATTGATCGTAACTATTACGGGGCATGTATGGTACAATTTGGTATGGCCGATGCCTTAATATCTGGCTTAACCAAAGATTATGTAACTACTATAAAGCCCGCGCTGCAAATAATTGGTACCGAAGAAGGTGTTAACCGTGTTGCCGGTATGTACCTGATGATTACCGGAAAAGGGCCTGTATTTTTTGGCGACACAACAGTTAATGTAAACCCAACTGTGGAGGAACTGGTAGATATTACCTTACTTGTGGAGCGCTCAGTAGCGCAGTTTAATATTAAGCCACGGGTTGCTATACTGTCCTACTCCAACTTTGGATCAAACGAAGGAGAGGTGCCAGAAAAGACCAGGGAAACCGTAAGTATCCTCCATGAAAGATATCCTAATATGGTAGTTGATGGTGAAATGCAGGCCAACTTTGCTTTAAACTCCGAACTGCTGGCCGATAATTTTGAGTTTTCTACACTTAACGGAAAGCCGGCGAATACACTAATATTCCCAACACTGGAATCTGGTAATATAGCTTACAAATTACTACAGGAAATTGGTGGTGCCGAGGCTGTTGGCCCAATATTACTAGGACTAAAAAAACCGGTGCACATACTACAGTTAGGTAGTTCGGTAAGGGAAATTGTAAACATGGTTACTATTGCTGTAGTTGATGCACAGGCTAAGGCCCATGCCGAAGCTGCAAAATTAAAAGGACGTAAATCTAAATAATTATATGTACGATTATATTGATGGCAAATTAGCTTTTAAAAGCCCTGCCCATGTTGTTATAGATGCAAGCGGAGTGGGTTACCACATCAATATATCTCTAAATACTTATTCGCAAATTGCCGAAGGCGAACGCTGTAAGCTGTTTGTTTGGCTACATGTAAAAGAAGATGCGCATACCCTTTATGGCTTTGCTACTGAAGGTGAGCGCAGGCTTTTTCAGCATCTTATATCTATATCAGGTATTGGCCCTAATACGGGCCGCATGATGTTATCATCCATAACACCTGCCGAAATCCAGGCTGCAATTGTACAGGGGAATGTATCACTCATACAACGTATAAAAGGCATAGGGCCAAAATCCGCGCAGCGCATTATACTGGAGCTACAGGACAAACTACGTAAGGAAGGACCGGATACACTTACCGTTATGCCTGCATCTGCAACCGTAAAAGACGAAGCGCTCTCCGCGCTTGTTATGCTGGGGTTTTTGAAAAATGCTGCTGAGAAAGTTCTTGACCAGGAAATGAGAAAAAATAGTGGTGTTTTGACCGTTGAACAATTGATTAAGTTTGCGTTAAAAAGCTTATAATTACTTTCAATTTTAGAAGCCCTTGATCAAACAGTCTACTTATAGATATTTTATAGGCGTTTTTTTAATTTCTGCACTTTGCGGGCTGGGAAAAGGCTATGCACAACAGCAACCTGCCACCGGTGCGCCAGCTACAAACAGGCCGGGTTCAACAATACCAAACGCGCCAAATACAAACCCTGTTAACAGGCCGGTTCCCGGTAATAATCCTGCATCAACAACACGAGATACATCTCCTGCAAAAACTATTTCTCCAAGAGATACATTGCCGCCTCTAAAAGCGGCACCAAAGCTATCTAAAACAAAAAATCAGTTACTGCGTGAAGGTGTTTTTTCATTGGATCCCCCTGGATTGATACGCACAGTTGAATATGACCCGCTAACCAATATGTACATTTTGTATGAGCGGGTGGGGAACCTGCTGTACCGGGCGCCGCAGTACTTAACGTTTATGCAATATCTTAATCTGCAACAGAAAGGGGTAAAGCGCGAGTATTTTAAACAACTGGCAGATAACTATGCGTATGATTCGCAGCAGGAGGGGTTTATACCGCAATTTAAGGTGCGTAGTAAAACTTTTGAACAGATATTCGGCAGCTCGGTAATTGATATCAGGCCGCAGGGATCGGCCGAGGCGATAATGGCAGGGCAGATAAATAGTAACGAAAACCCGCTGTTTAATACCCGCCAGCGCAAGCAGTTTAATTTTAATTTTGATCAGCGCATACAGCTAAATGTTACCGGTAATATTGGTGATAAGTTAAAAATCACAACTAATTACAATACTGAAGCACAGTTTCAGTTTGAGAACCAGATAAAGCTGGATTACACCGGCAGTCCTGACGAAATTATACAAAAGGTAGAAGCAGGTACCGTTAGCATGCCTTTGAACACAACACTAATTAGCGGTAGCCAGGCATTGTTTGGTGTAAAAACAAAGCTAAAATTTGGCAAGCTGGATATTACCAGTATATTTTCGCAGCAGCGGTCGCAGGCAAAAAATATTACCATTACTAATGGCTCGCAGCAAGGTTACATTAACCTTACCCCTGCAGATTACGAAGCTAACAAACACTTCTTCCTGTCACAATACTTCAGGAATAACTATAATAGGGCACTGGCAAATATTCCTATTATTAGCTCAAATGTAAACATTACAAAAATTGAAGTTTGGACAACCAACCGTACCAACGTTACTACCGACTCGCGCGATATAGTTGCCTTTTTGGATCTGGGTGAAAACAAGCCTTACAATACTACTTTAATACAAGGTGGTGCAGGCTTTAGTGGTTTGCCTGCCGGTTTCCAGGGGCCGGGCTTTACGCAGCAGTCAAACTCATTACTGCAAAATTTGCCGCCCAACTCACGTGTTACCAATTCAAATGATATTGCAAACTACTTTCGCTCTACAGGCAGTACAGATAACTATTCAAAGCTAACTTACGCGCGTAAGCTGGTTTTGGGCAAGGAATATACCCTGTCACCCCAGCTGGGTTACATTTCCCTTAATTATCCTTTAAATAATGATGAAGTGCTGGCAGTTGCTTACCAGTACTCATACAACGGCGTGCAATATCAGGTGGGTGAGTTTTCCAGTGATGTGGCTGTTGATGCGGCTACGCCAAAGTCATTATTTGTAAAACTATTAAAGAATGAGCTGCTAAAAACTAACCTGCCTACCTGGAAACTGATGATGAAAAACATCTACACAACAGGAGCATTCCAGATAAGTCCGACAAATTTTAAACTAAACATTAGCCGTTTAGATGATAAATCAGGCATTGAGAAAACCGTTATGGATGAGGGTCAAAATACAAAAAGCAAGCGTTGGCTACAGCTGACCGGGCTTGATAACCTTGACCAGCAAAATGCCAAACAACCCGATGGCTATTTTGACTTTTTGGAAGGAATAACAATTGATTCGCAAAACGGACGTATAATGTTCCCGGTGCTGGAGCCTTTTGGTAGCGACCTGGCTAAACAATTTACTGCCAGCGAAACGGATTTGGTGAACCGGTATGTTTACCAGCCACTGTATGATTCTACTAAGACCATAGCCCAGCAATTTTTCCCAAAGCTGAACCGGTATTTAATGAAGGGTACCTATACCTCGCAAGGTGGGTCTGAATATCAGCTTAATGCGGTGAACATACCGCAAGGCTCGGTAGTGGTTACCGCGGGTACCTTAAAACTTCAGGAAGGAACAGATTATACCATTGATTATAGTGCGGGCCGTATACGGGTGCTTAACCAGGCATTGCTTTCATCAGGGCAACCCATTAACATTAAGTTGGAGAATAATGAGCTGTTTGGCATTCAGCAAAAATCATTATATGGCTCCCGGTTTGATTACCGTGTTAATCCTAAGCTGGCTTTGGGCGCTACCATTATGCATTTAACCGAGCAACCCATCACGCAAAACGAAATTGTTGGCGAGGAGTCTATCTCAAACACTATATGGGGTTTTGACGCTAATTACAGTTCAGAATCGCGCTTTTTAACAAAGTTGGTAGATAAGATACCTTTCATTAATACCAAAGCACCATCTACGATAAATTTTAGCGGTGAGTTTGCCCAACTAATGCCCGGCAGCCCCAGCGCATTAAACTTTGCAGGATCAAAAAATGGAACTTCCTACCTGGACGATTTTGAGAACAGCCGATCCATCATCGACATAAAAAGTTCTGTTAACTGGCAAATTTCAGGCACACCGCAATTGTTCCCTGAAGCACAACTTTTTAATGATCTGAGTTATGGTTACAACCGTGCCCGCTTAGCTTATTATAACATCGACCCTATATTTTACACCAGTTCCGGAAGTATACCAGTTAACCGCAGTGAGCTATCCAATCACTATGTAAGGCAAATTATTGAGCAGGAGGTTTTCCCTTACAAGCAATCAGTTACCGGGCAGCCGTTAAGTTTGCCAACGCTTAACCTTGCTTTTTACCCAACTGTGCGTGGTCCGTACAATTATACTACAACAGGTATAAATAGCGATGGTACACTGCAAAACCCACGTAGCCGCTGGGGCGGTATTTTTCGCAAATTGGAAACCAACGATTTTGAATCGTTAAACGTTGGTTACATTGAATTTTGGATGATGGATCCGTTTATTTATAAACCGGCATCAGCAGGTGGCGACTTGTATTTTAACCTGGGCAGCGTATCAGAAGATATATTGAAAGATGGCAGGAAAGGCTTAGAGAACAGTTTACCTGTTGATGGCAGTACCGATAAAACCGATGAGACGGTTTGGGGCAGGGTATCAAAACTGCAGCCGGTTATTAATGCTTTTGACAATAACCCCGATGCACGTAAACTGCAGGATGTTGGTTTAGATGGTTTGAATGATGTGGATGAAAATACAAAGTTTTCGGCCTTTGTAGCACAGGCAAAGGCTGTATTGAGCCCGGTGGCCTCAGGTATTTTAACAGCCGACCCTTCATCTGATGACTACCAGTACTACCAGGGACCCAATCTTGACGCGGCACGTGCAGGTATACTTGACCGCTACAGCCGTTACAACGGTACCGAAGGTAATTCAAAAACTGCCGCGCAGTCACAAGCGGACCTGGGTTTGCAAACATCAGCATCAACCTCGTTGCCTGATGGTGAGGACATAAACAGGGATAATAACATGAGCCAAACGGATGAGTACTTCCAATATAAAGTATCCGTTCGCCCGCAGGATATGATAATTGGCCAAAACTTTATTAGTGATAAAGTTACTTCGCAGGTTAAGCTGGCTAACGGTTCAACACAAGCCGTTACCTGGTACCAATTTAGGATACCAATTAACGATTATCAGGGTAAAGTGGGCAACATACAGGATTTTAAAGCCATCCGGTTTATGCGGATGTTCATGACCAACTTTGCCGATACATCAATATTACGTTTTGCTACACTACAACTGGTGCGCGGTGAATGGCGTACATTTAATGCAGAAAATAACCCTGTAAATGTTATTGCCGACCCAGCCATACCCAGCCCGGTAATTGATAACTCAACACTGGATGTGCAGGCCGTGAACATTGAGGAGAACGGTAACCGTACCCCAATACCTTATGTGGTGCCACCGGGCATTAATCGCCAAAGAAATTATAACAACCTGCAAACGGATACTAAACTTAATGAGCAGTCATTATCGTTGAATGTTACCCAGCTGCGGGATGGATATTCAAGGGCCGCGTTCCGTACTTTTTATAACGATCTGCGGTCATACAAAAGGATCCAAATGTTCATTCACGCAGAAGGTGACCAATTAAAAGATAATGACCTGAATGCCTTTGTACGTTTGGGTGTTGACTATCAGGACAATTATTACGAATACGAAGTGCCGCTTGCCATTACCCAGCCCGGTACCCGTGACCCCAATGCGATATGGCCGGCCATAAATGAATTGAACCTGGAGCTTGCCATATTAACAAATGCCAAGCTGGCCCGTAACAACGCCAAGCTTAACGGGCAGCCGTGGCCATTTACTGTACCATTTACCTATACTGACGGACGTAACAAAGTAACCATTAAAGGACAGCCGGATTTGAGCCGCTTACGTGCTATAATGCTGGGCGTGCGTAATCCTTATAAGCTAAATTTGCCGGGGGATGATGGCCTTGATAAAACAGGTGTGGTTTGGTTTGATGAACTACGCTTAACAGATTTTGACCAGCGTGGCGGCTGGGCAGCTACCGCAAGGTTTGATGCGGCACTGGCCGATTTTGGTAACGTTACCGTGGCGGGCAGCAAAAGCACTATAGGTTTTGGTACTCTTGATTCAAGGGTGAGCGACCGCAGCCGCAGCGATAATCAGGTGATAGATGTATCTGGCAGTTTAGAATTAGGCAAGTTTTTCCCGGAGAAAAGCGGCATACGTATACCGGCTTATGTGAACTATTCAACCCAGAAAAGCACACCGCAATATGACCCCGGATCGCCTGACGTGGAATTGAAAAAATCACTGGCAGCTGCACCCACCACCAAAGCACGCGACTCTATTAAAAATGTAACGGTTGATTATACTGTTCGCAAAAGCATAAACTTTACTAATGTACATAAAGAGAGAACAAGCCCAACAGCATCCAACCACGTTTGGGATATTGAAAATTTTAGCGCTACCTATGCTTACACCGAATACCAGCACCATGATTTTATTGTAGAGAACGATTTCTCGAAAACGTACCGTGCAGCCCTGGCTTATAATTACACAAATCAGCCCAGATATTATACGCCATTTGAAAAGGTGATAAAAAGCAACCTGCTGGCATTGGCGAGAGATTTTAATTTTAGCATATTACCATCAAGGTTAAACTTTAGTATAAATTTTGACAGGTTTTATTCAGAGAACACACTAAGAAATAACGATCCTAATAACTTTATCCCCATACCAACCAGCTTTAACAAAAACTTTAACATTACACGGGTTTACGGTATTGGCTGGAATTTATCCAAATCATTACAGATGGATATTGATGCCACCAACCTATCGGTAGTTGATGAACCGGCTGGCCGTATTAACGGATTAAAGCGCGATACTTTGTGGGAGAACCTGAAAAGGCTGGGCCGTACTACCAACTACAACCACACTATTAACTTTAATTATACAACGCCAATTAACAAAATACCCGGTCTTGACTGGACAACACTTATTGCCCGTTACAGCACACACTTTAACTGGCAAACCCAACCAGAATTTGCCATTAATAACCCTGTTTATAACATTGGTAACAGTATACAAAATTCCCGCAGCATTCAACTGAACCCTACTTTAAACTTTATAAGCTTATACAATAAGTTTGTTGCGCTGCGTAGAAACAATAACACAGATCAGGGTGGCGCAGGTAAATTCTTACTTGGTATTTTAACAAGCATTAAAAACATAAGTGGAACCTATACACGAACAGACGGTACGTTTTTACCCGGTTACCTGCCACAATCAAACCTATTTGGGCAGGATTTAACTTATAATGCGCCGGGCATCGGTTTCCTGTTGGGTAGCCAGGCCGATTTGAGGAATAAAGCCATTGCTAACGGATGGATAACAACTGATACATTGCAGAATCAGTTATATGTAAAAACATATAATGAAGATATCCGCCTGCGAAGTATTATTGAGCCTGTAAAAGATTTGCGTATTGAATTGATAGCTTTTAGGACACAGGACAAGAACTATCAAACCAATTTTAAATATCTGTCTACAACTAATTCAATTGAAAATTTAAGTCCTGTTACTTCTGGTACTTATAGCGTATCAATTTTGTCAATCGCTACGGCGTTCTCTAAAAACTCGGGCATTAATAATACATCAACCGTTTTTCAGCAGTTTTTAAGCAACAGGCAGGTTATATCTCAAAAACTGGGTCAAACCAATCCAAATTCCGGCCCTGCTATAAATGGTTATGCAGATGGTTATGGACCCAATGCGCAAAACGTTTTGGTCCCGGCTTTTTTGGCGGCATATACAGGTAAAAATGTAAGTTCATCAAGTCTCAACCAGTTTCCAAACATTCCTATCCCTAACTGGCAGGTCACTTATAACGGACTAAGCAAGCTGCCAATGTTTACTGATCTGTTTGATTCATTTGATATTAAGCATGGCTATCGTTCGTCATACAACGTAAACAGCTATACCACCCTGCTGCAATACCAGGAAACCGGAGGTAAAGTAAGTTCAAGGGACGTGAATAATGATTTCCTGCCGTTTTACCAGTTCTCGCAGGTAAGTATATTTGAGCAATTTGTGCCGCTTTTTGGTGCCGATGTCCGTTTTAAAAACAGCATGACGGCCAACTTTGAATACCGCAAAACACGCTCATTAAGCCTTAGCTTGTTGAACAGTCAGCTGGCGCAGCAGGATGAGAATATCCTGGTGTTTGGTTTTGGGTATCGGCCTAAAAATTTCAGAATGCCTTTTGGGTTATTTGGTACAGGAGCCAAAACCAACAACGATGTAAACTTTAAGCTTGATGTATCTGTGCGTGATAACAAAACGCTTATCTATCGTGCCGATATAGTATCTGCCGAAATATCATCAGGCGCACAAAATATCACCCTTAGGCCCTCAATTGATTATGTTATTAACCAGCGGTTTAACCTCAGTCTTTTTTACGACAGTAACATTACCCGCCCGTACACTTCGCAAACGTTTAACACGGCGTTTACTAATTTTGGCATTAATTTAAAGTTACTGCTACAGTAAAATCTTAATCATTTGCCCTTGCCAGCTGTTTCCTTTGTTTTGCCAGTTTTTTATTTTGCCTGTTCAGCTTTCTTTCCGCTCGCTTGCGTTTACGTTCTGCTTTTTTTACGTCTCGTTGTTGTGTTTTTTTCTCATGATCGCTCATTTTTGCCTTTACCTGCTTCTCTTTAACCGCACCCACTCCGGCACAAGGCTTAATGCCGCTTAGCAATGCCTTCCACAAGGTTTTAAAAAAAGCGGAGTTGGACGGACGGGTATAAAGCACAGCCGATGAACGTGGCGTTTCGCCTGGCTTATCAGGGTTATCATGGCTAATCACCAACGAATTGGCATACATAGATGCCAGTGTTTTTTTAGAATAGCTACTATCTTTATCAGTACTAAGCAGGTTAACATTAAGGTTGTTATATAATAAGTTTACCCGGCCCCTTGTTGTTTTATTAGAAGCATGCAAATCAAAATCCAAGTTTTTTACTTTGCCCGAAGTGATCTTAATCATGGCCAGCGGCATGGTTGCCTGGTTTACTCTGGGCAGGTCAAAAGCACCAAGGTGGCCCTTATAGCTGTAGCTGTCCTCTGGATTGGTAAGGTTAAAAACAAACGACAGGTCAAGCTTCCCCCTCCCCATAAATAAGGTAGTTAAGCTAACCGTTGTAATGTTGTGTTTTTTAAGAGAATCTTTATTATTAGTAATATTAATGAACCTGCCTGTTGTATTATTAAAGCTTAATGTGCCGGTTTTATTAGATTTTTTGCTGAGTTCATTATAGAGAACATTTACATGCTTAACGGTTATGGTATCTATATTAAAAGCCGCTTTTATCTTTTTGATAGCAACATGCGGGAAGGTAATTACTCTATCGGTTTTCTTTTTGATGTCATTAGGGTTACTATATACAGATAGTGTGCCGTTGCTTAGTAAAAGGTTTGAAGCGTTAAGGCTGTGGTATTTATGATAGGTTAAAAAATCAAAATTGTTTAACTGTAATGAATCCAGCCGGAGAGAAAACCGGTCGGCTTTACTATTGTCAAAGAAATTGGAAGGCTTAACTGGCAGCAGGACCATATCCTGAACATTTAATTTTGATGTTTTGGTAGACAGCTTGACGGACTTAACAGTATAGGTGTACAATCCGTTTGCCGATTTGCCGCTGTAATTATATAATTCGGTAGTTATATCGCTGCAATATAGTAAACGGGAGCGGTCCGTTTGCGTAGCGGAGTCTATAAGCAGGTCGGTGGCTTTGAGGTTCATTTCCTTTAACTCAGATACCGCTACTTTTTCGCCCGAATAATCTTTGTATTTAAATTTAACATCGTTCAGAAATATTTCGTTCACATGTATCAACTTAAGGCTTTTTGATATTTTTTGCCACAGGGTGCGCCTGTCTTTTACAACAGTATCTTTTGTATGATTTATGTGGTAGCTTACCTGCATGCTGGGGGCGCTTAAGGTAATACGGCCAATGTTCAACTTGTTTTTAAAGTACAGCGTGAATGGATGTATATGAGATACCACAAGCTTTTTTACCTGCAGTTCATACAAATTATTAGGTGCAAGGCCCTGTTTCTTTTTTAGGTTATATACAGCAGTATCTGGCCGCAGCTTAATATCATAAATAATAATTTTACCCTGTAAAATATGGAGCTCGGCATTAGTAAAGTCAACTTTATATAAACTATCGGTATTAGTAAGCAGTTCACTTTTAACCTTATCCGCCAATATAGGCGACCAATACCTATTAATAAACACTGCCGGTATCAGTACCAGTACAACCAATACTAATAAAACGATAGATGAAATTCTTTGCCACTTGTGCTTTAAAAACTTTAACGCCATTTATATTATTTTTTCGTTTTTTTTTGGCGTCCTTTTCTGCCTGTTATTATCTGCATGGTTACTATAACAACAAAACATTCATTTTGTTAAACGCTGCCAAACTGTCATCCAATATATAAAAAATATGTATTTTTGCGGTTCAATTAAAAATAACAATGGATTTGCTTATTCAGGATAAAGTGCACGACGAAAGCAGGCAGGGCGAGGCTTTAGTATTAGAGCCGGTTATTGGTAAAAACAATGGGCGCAAGCTTTATATTGAAAGCTATGGCTGCGCTATGAATTTTAGCGATAGCGAAATTGTGGCTTCTATTTTATTAGAACAAGGTTTTGAAACCACTTCAGATTTTAATAATGCCGATGTAGTGTTTATTAACACTTGTTCTATCCGTGAGAATGCCGAAGTACGTGTACGTAACCGGCTGAAAGAATTTGCGGGAGCTAAATTTAAAAACCCCGGTATGGTGGTTGGTGTATTGGGCTGTATGGCCGAGCGTTTAAAAGCCAAATTTTTAGAAGAAGAAAAACTGGTAGATGTTGTAGTAGGCCCTGATGCTTACCGCGATTTGCCAAACTTAATAGAACAGGTTGATGGTGGCCAACGTGCAGTAAACGTATTACTAAGCCGCGAAGAAACCTATGCCGATATTAGTCCGGTGCGTTTAAACAGCAATGGTATTAATGCCTTCGTATCTATTATGCGTGGCTGCGATAATATGTGCTCTTTTTGCGTGGTACCATTTACCCGCGGCCGCGAGCGTAGCAGGGATGCCTATTCAATTGTGGCAGAATGTACCGATTTGTTTAACCGGGGATATCGTGAAGTTACTTTGCTGGGCCAGAATGTAGATTCATACAAGTGGAGTGGTCAGTTAGCAGATGGAAGTGAGCAGTTAACAGAAGAAGGCGAAGTAAAAACAACTGTTGTAAATTTTGCCAACTTATTAGAGATGGTTGCACTGGTTAGTTTGGAGTTGCGTGTACGTTTCTCAACATCGCACCCTAAAGATATTACCGACGAGGTTTTATACACCATTGCCAAATACGATAACATTTGTAATTACATACACCTGCCGGTACAATCAGGTAACAGCCGTGTGCTTGATATTATGAACCGTACTTATGATAGGGAGTGGTATATGAACAGGATTGATGCCATTCGCAGGATTATACCTGAATGCGCCATCTCTACTGATGTTATAACCGGTTTTTGTACCGAAACAGAGGAAGAGCATAACGATACGGTAAGTATGATGGATTATGTTAAGTATGACTTTGCTTATATGTTTAAATACAGTGAAAGACCAGGAACCTTAGCCGCCAAACGTTACACGGATGACATCCCCGAAGAAGTAAAGCAACAACGCTTACAACAGATAGTAGCCAAACAGCAGGAGTATTCTTTTTACCGTATGCAAGCGCGCATTGGTAAGGTGGAGAAAGTACTGATTGAAGGATTCTCAAAAAAATCAAACAATGATTATTGCGGCCGTAGCGATAAAAACGCCATGGTGATATTCCCGGTAAACGAAAATTACAAACCAGGCGAGTACGTAAATGTTTTAGTTGAAAGAACCACATCCGCAACGTTGATAGGGAAAATAGTAGAATAGAATCAAGAAGTAAGAATCAAGAGACAAGACAGAAAAATTGCATGAGACATAATTTTAAGAACTTAAAAGTGTGGCAAAAAGCAATGGATCTGACTGATATGACATTTGAATTTTGTAGAGAGATACCGGTAAATGAAAGGTATAATTTAATAGATCAGATAAATAGATGTTCATGTTCAGTCCCTTCAAACATAGCAGAAGGTTCCGGTAAAAACACAAATAAACACTTTGCAGAATTTTTATCAATAGCTATATCATCGTCTTTTGAGCTTGAAACACAGTTATTAATATGTGAGCGTAGAAATTATGGGTCAGTAAATAAATTAAAAGATTGCCTTGAGCTATTATCTGAAGTTCAACGAATGATATTTTCATTTAGAGAACACATTTTAAAAGTTGAAACAGTCTCTTGATTCTTGACTCTAACATCTTGACTCTTTTTAAATATGGAAGTACAAGAAATTAAACAACGCTTTGGCATCATCGGCAATTCGCCGTTGTTAAACAGAGCTATAAATATTGCCAACCAGGTATCGCCTACAGATATTTCGGTATTAATTACCGGCGAAAGTGGTAGTGGTAAAGAGGTATTCTCACACATCATCCATCAGATGAGTCCCCGTAAGCATGGGCCATTTATTGCGGTTAACTGTGGTGCTATACCAGAGGGTACAATTGATTCAGAGCTTTTTGGCCACGAAAAAGGAGCTTATACAGGTGCCATTGGCGAGCGTAAAGGTTACTTCGAGACCGTTAATGGTGGTACCATCTTTTTAGATGAGATTGCTGAAATGCCATTAGGTACACAAGCCCGCTTGCTAAGGGTATTAGAATCGGGCCAGTACATAAGAGTGGGTTCATCTAAAGTAGAAAAAACCAACGTACGTGTTATTGCAGCAACCAATGTTGATGTATACGATGCCGTTAAAGCAGGTAGGTTTAGAGAAGACCTTTATTATCGTTTAAACACTGTTCCATTAAAGATACCGCCATTGCGTGACAGGAAGGAAGATATCTTTTTACTGTTTCGTAAATTTACGTCAGATTTTACCGACAAATACCGTACTCCGCCTATACAGCTGGATGACGAAGCACAGCAGGTTTTAATAAATTACTCATGGCCGGGTAACGTTCGCCAGTTAAAAAATATGGCCGAGCAATTGGCTGTTTTGGAACGTGACCGAGTAATAACCGCGCCCACATTATTAACTTATATACCGCATGAAGCAAACAGCAGGAACCTGCCAATGCGTTTAGATCATCATCAAAAAGAAGATTTTTCTGAAAGGGATATTTTATATAAGGTGTTGTTTGATATGAAGCGCGATATGGTTGAGCTGAAGAAGCTGGTGGCCGATATTATTGAACAAGGCGGGGTAAGTACAAACCACCCAAACCATGCGCAAACATTAACCAAGTTGTACAGGGATATTGAATTGCCGGTTAGTAATAATGAAACACAATTTACCTTGCAACAACCCGTTAACAACAATAATAACAATACTGATTATAACATTACACATGAGGCCGAGGAGGTGGAAGAATCGTTATCGCTGATAGATAAGGAATCAGATTTGATACGTAAGGCACTTAAAAAGCACAAAGGTAAACGCAAACTTGCGGCAAATGAGTTAGGAATATCAGAAAGAACTTTATATCGTAAAATAAAAGAATTAGATTTATAACGAACCATGAGCAAAAGGCTTTTTTTAAATATAGTGATGGTAGGTACAGTGATTATGCTTTTCGCATCATGTTCTTACAAGCTAACGCAAAACGGATCATCCATTCCGGCTGAGCTAAAAACTATAGACATACAGTTTTTTGAAAATAATGCGCAGTTGGTAGTACCAACTTTAAGTCAGCAATTTACCGAGGCTCTTAAGAGCAGGATACGTACCCAAACAAGTTTAAGCATTGTACGTAACGCGGGGGCAAATGCAACCATGTCTGGTGCTATAACAGGTTACAGTATAGCTCCGGCATCTATCCAGGCAACTAACCCAAATGTTGCGCCAATTGCTGGTGCAAGTCGTTTAACAATTACTGTTCAGGTAAAATATGTGTACGAGAAGGATAAAAAACTTAATTTTGACGAGTCTTTCACAAAATACAAAGAATTTACGGGAGACTTGTCAACGCAAGAGCCAGCACTGATAAGGGATATTAATAAACAATTAACCGACGATATTTTTAACCGTGCCTTTGCAAATTGGTAAGCAATTTATAGTTTTATAACAACAAGGTGGATCAGTACTTAGATAACAGGCATAAGCAAATTTTATGGAGCCTGCTGGCAAACCCGGCAGATACGGGCCAGTTATATGCTACTAACCTGCAGCAGATGGTGAATGATCATCCGCAGAGCGGCTTGTTGCAGATATTGTTTGCCCGTGCAGCCGATAAGCAGAATATAAAAAAGGCGGCGGTTTATTATAAAGCGGGTACGCTTTATAAGCTGATGCACAACCCGCATAGCCTGCCTGTAGTTTCTCAAAATAAAATTATCAGAGCTAAGGTTTCCGAATCAGAAAACTATTTCAGTATTCCGGTTGCCCTTGAAGATACTCGTACTACTATAAGCCACGAATTTGAATCAACAGCTATTGATGAGGAGACGCAGGATGAGATACAGGATATTGATACTATAATTCATTCTTACGAAGAGCAGGCCGCACATGCACAAACAGGTGAAAGTCCTGTTGATGAACCGGCAGTAGAAACCGAAACTATTATCCCTGAACTAAATAATTCTTACCAGGAGCAATCAACAATACAGGAAGAAGAAACTCCGGTAACACAAACCGAAGAGCCTGTTACGCTTACTAACTTAAGTGCTGATAACGGCTATCGCGAAGAGAAGGAATATTTTAGGCAGGATATTGAGGATGATGTATACGAAGAGATAGTGGGTATTGATGATATAGGTTTTGAGCCGGTTGTAAATGTAATGCATGAGACAGAAGAAGAAGCGATTGCAGCACAACAGGCAAGGCAAAATAATTATGCCAATGAAAATGATTATCCGGAAGATGAAGATAAAGGGCTCCTGGAAAAAGCAGCCGGCATAACTGATAGGGACGTAGCCATTGATGAAGAAAAGCTAATACTCGGCAATATTGTAAGCGCCGATTATTTAACGTTTGATAAAAAACTGGATGAATTGCGAAATGCTGATAATTATGCGCAACCATCATCGGCACCAATAACAGCGGAAGCACAACAAAATACCGAAACAGTAAAAGAAAATCAGGATATGTTATCGCGCTATAATGACGATAACATGCCATACAGCTTTTTGTGGTGGTTAGATAAAACCCGTAAAGAGCACGCAGGCAGCTTGCAGCCATATGCTACAGAGCAAACGCCCAAAGAAGGTGCTGCACCTGATGCATTTGTGGATACAAACACCGAGCAACCGCATGTAAAACCGGTTAAACGTGTTGCACCTGATGAATTGCAACAGCAGTATTATGAAAATATTTTCAGCCTGACATCAGTAAGCGAAATTGAAAAGGATGATAATTCTAAAGGTATTGCGTTTGATCATACTAAAAAAGAAGATGTTATAATTGAACGCTTCATACACAACGAACCGCAGATAAGGCCACCCGCTGCAGACAGGCTGGATAATGAAAATAAAGCAAAGAAAAGCTCAGAAGACCAGGGTGCATTAGTAACAGAAACATTGGCCCGTATTTATACTGAGCAAATGTTATATCATAAAGCCATAGCTACTTATAAAAAATTGATATTGAAATTTCCGGAAAAAAAGCTTTACTTTGCAGCCCAGATTGAACAGTTAGAAAAGAAAACAAATTGATATAAAAGAAAATGTATTTAGTATTATTAATTATCACCATTATTGCATGTGTCCTTTTAGGATTAATTGTACTAATTCAAAACCCTAAAGGCGGTGGTTTAGCATCAAATTTTTCAGGTTCGTCACAATTAATGGGCGTACAAAAAACAGGAGATTTCTTAGAAAAAGGAACCTGGGTATTGGCTATTAGCATTATGGTATTATCGCTTATAATGAATGTTACGCTTAAAGGCGGCGCACAAAAATCTGGTGATCCTCAATTGATGGAGCAAATTAAAAAGGCTTCTAAACCAACAGCAACGCCATCATCAGCACCATTAAGTGTACCTGCGGCTCCTACTCAAAACACACCTAAAAAATAAATTTTAGCAAGTTATATTAAAAGGCTTTGGAATTTTTCCAAAGCCTTTTTTGCTGATATAAATTACCTGACACGATGACACCTATGAATTAAGTTAATATTTGAAGGTTGTTAAGTGGTAGCTAAAAGGTGACAATAAAACAGTAAACATGCCAATTGCGAAAAATTTAATCGCTTGGCATAATTGATGTAAAAGCAAACACGAAACTTAAAAATTATAAATTCAAATATTATACTATGTCATTA
>JAQBNZ010000069.1 GCA_028288285.1 Mucilaginibacter sp. | reverse complement strand
TCCAATGCCCGGCGAGGCTGATAAAAAATGCAGGATAAATTATGCCCGGACAGTGTAAAACGAAACTTGAGAATGAACGGAAATGGAAAATATCCATCATATCATCTCTTTACTGTTAAACGACTTTCCTAAGATGTGCAACCTAGTTGTGCTCGAACCAAAAAGTGCGTCCAGGTGCTTACAACGCAGATTGTAAAATCGATAAAATATAAAAACGGCCTTTACGATATCGTAAGGCCGTTTTGTGCACCTTAATGGGTACTTTTAGAATCTTTTATGAATGATTTAAGATTATTATCCTCATTATCAATCAGTTTTTTAAATAAAAATGTCTGAGTTTTTAAGATTTAAAATCGGCATCGTACCTAGCTACGCTTTTTACCATTGCAGACAAAAATATTAATTCATAAAAATATATTAGGGATTGAAAATAGTTTTCGTATAGCGCTCATGTTTGCTTAAAGCGACATGCCCCCATCCAGCCCCTATAGGTTTAAATTGCCGCAGCGGCAATTTAAAACAGCCGATAAATGTGCTATTTTGTAAATGCTAAAAATTCATAGTCAAAGGCAATTAGAGAGGTCAATAATCGCGCAATGCGTCCGCTTATTGACCTCTTTGTTTTGATTAATTTGAGCTAATCAGACCTATTTAGCTAAATATTTTTGAACTTCTTCCTTACCCCAGTCGGGAGCAAATTCATCAGTTGGTTTGAAGGAGGCATATTTGGCAAGGGATTGTTTGAATAGCAGAATGCCGGCCTCATGGCCGCCGCCCATGCTTTCCGGCGTATTATATTTCAATACAGCCTGTAAATAATAACTCCGTGGGTTATCCGGATTGATTTGCTGCGCCCTGGCTATGGCGTCCTGCAACATCGGCAAATAAGATTGCCATTCGCTGCGGTCAATGGCAAGATAGTCCATGGCGTACAATGCCCTTAACACCAAAACCTCGTCGTTTTTTTCAGGAAGCTGGCCAAGTAAAGTATTAGCCTTATCGATAGCCTTTTTCTTTTGCTCTGCGTTAGTATAAGCTTTAGTTAATTTTAAATAGCCAAAGCATTCGTAGTAAAGAGGGTGCCAATCCTTTTTGACATCATAAATGGCGGCAAAGGTGGAAACCAAACCGTTTAGTGACTTTACGTCGCTAGCAGTATCCAGCGCCCGGATGTTTTCAAGCATCGCGTTTTTGTACAGATCCTGAGACCTAGCCCAGGAGAAGATTAGTACCGTTCCTAACAGCATGATTGTTTTTTTCATGATCGTGGTTATTTATAATTATTGATTAAAAATTAATTCCCATTATGGTCTTGCGCTTGGCAAGAGTGATATTTATGCCAGCATATATGCTGCGGTATGCAGGTGGCGTTAAGGTGTAATGATGGTCTCCCTGTGATGCGTAGTAATAATTATACACATTATGAATTCCGAGGATATTATCAGCGTACAGGAAAACAGCGAAGAGGTTATTTTTTACAAACCAGGAATAGTTCCCCGAAAAGATCAGGTTGTTCACTGATGGGGTCCTATCCGAAAGAAAGGGGTGATTGGGGTTATAATACGGCCGGCCGGATGTGTAATTATAAGTAAAGCCAAGATTGATACTGGTTTCAGGTATATTATATTTAACGACTACGGAAATATTATGGTTTGCAGCAAAAGTCGGTGTCGCTGCTATAGGGTAATTTTCAAATAAACGTTTTGTATCCAGGTAGGAGTAGGCTATCCAGTAATCCAGGTTCTTAACACTCTTCTTGTCATACCAGAATATATCGAACCCTTTTGCATAACCATAGCCCGTATGGCTTGTGCTGCCGGTTGGAATACGGCTGGAATTAAACGGCCGAAAACTGGTTGTATCATCTTCTGTGACAAGGTTGCTGTAATTTTTATAATAACCCTCGAGCCGGAAAGTGCGGCTGTTTTTAGTATACTGGTAGTTAAGAATATAATGCGTCGCTTTTTCAAAAGATAAATTATGGTTAGTGTACAGGTAGGTTTCCTGTGGCAGCTGATAGAAATTGCCATAACCAGCGGAAAACTGGCTGTTTGGGTTAAGAACATAGGCGATTGATGCTCTTGGCGCAATATTTGTCTGATGCAAGGTTTTGGATCCCTCCTCCCGTATACCTGCCCTGGCTGCAATCTTATTGCCCAGGTAAAATTCTGCTTCGGCAAAGTTGCTTACCAAAACTTCATTTAGTCTATAAGTTCTGCTATTGAGGGTGTTCTTGTATTGTACGTCCTGTACTTCGGAACCAAAAATTAACTTAGACCGCTCTCCGATATATCTTGAAAGCACGGCTCTTCCCTGTATACGGCTGTCCTGCTTTACTACACGACTCGTATCAAAATTTATGTAGTCATGATTGGTACTGAATGACGATCCGGCGTTCACCAGCCATTTTCCAAGTGTTTTTTTGTAGGAACTGTTGATGTAAACATTTTTTCCATCGAGGCTGTAGGCAGCTTCTTTTCCGTCGACATACAAATAAGGAATTTGCAGATTGACCTTATTCTGATCATAACTCGCGTACAATTTGAATATTCCGCCCTGTTTATCCTGTGTTCTGAAGATGAAATTTCCTCCCGCACCCTGAGGCGCGGTATTATAGGTGTAGTTTTGTTTATTGATGAAAAAAGACGGCCGGAGGTTATAATATTTAGCATTTACAACCAGCGACGTATTTTGCCACCGCTGAGTTAAATTGCCTGAAATTCCTGCCGTGCTCAATACTAAAGTCTGTGAAGATGCTTGTGCGAGGTCCTGCGTATTTAAAAGAAGTACGGAAGATAATGCATCTCCATATTGCGCGGAATAACCGCCTGTACTAAATGAAGTCCCCTTAAAAAGAAAAGCCGAAAACCTCCCGCTTTGAGCTACGCCAGGCACACTACTGAAAAATGGATCCTGGACAATGAGTCCGTCGATAACGGCTTTGGTTTCCGACGCTGCGCCACCCCTAACATATAATCCTTCACTTTCTCCAACTTTAGACGTCCCTGGGAGCTCATTGATCGCTTTAAATACATCCGGTGGGGATGCTGCTACGGTTGCAAGATCGAAAGGCTTTAAAATGGTCGTCTTTTTTGCATCGCCCGCTTCAAAACTCCCAGCTGAAATGATTACTTCTTTTAAATCAGCCGTTTTTTCGGAAAGGGTGATAGTGATTTGTTTTCTTAACTGAACAACGGCCAATTTAACAAAGGCGTCATCAAAACCTATTGCTGATACTTTTATGATCAGGCTATCTTTTATAATTACGTCATTTATGGTGAATCGTCCCAGGCTATCTGTGCTGGTTGCTCTGAATGTTCCGGCAACAATAACTGATGCACCGTTTATGGGGCGTTCCTTTTTATCATGGATAATACCATGCAAAGACTGGGCATAGATTGGATGTAAGCCTAACATTACACCCAGTAAAATAAAAGTTAGCTTTTTCATGCAACGGTTTTGTTTTAAATGATAACATAAATGTAACAAAAGCGTTTTATTGATTGCAACTATTTTGTTGTATTTTTTTCATTTTCCATTTTCTATCTTAGTTTTAAGGCTAAAATCCTGTATCTTTACAACAAAATAGTTTTAATATGAGCAAAAGTATTTTACCTCTCATCAGTCTATGGGAAGATTTTTCCACTACTAACAAACGATCCGATGTAAAAAGTTTTGCACGGTGGTTACTGCAAAATGACATTGTTGCGCCTGAAAAAAACAACTCCGGTTTAAAAATAGAAATAACAATAGCGTCTGTTACATCGGAACTTGATGAACCTGCCAGGGTAATGTTTTTGATCGCACGTATACACCGGTTGATGCAAAGAATAGCAAAGCCGGTTATTAAAAAGCTTGGTTTTACTAAAGAACATGAATACAGCATGCTTACTCATATTTACCTGCTAAAGACGCCTAATAAGAAGCAGGTTGCTGAAAAAATGCTGCTTGAAAATACTACAGCGGTTGAAATTTCAAACAGACTTTTAAAAAAGGGCTATATCAGCGAGATAAAAAAAGAAGGCGATAAACGCTCGACTTTGATTTGCCTGACTGCTTTAGGCGAACAAAAGCTTCTCGAAAGTTATGTTCAACTGAAGGATTTGCCTGCCCAATTCTTAGATATATTAAATGAAATGGAATTAAAATCTTTATTGATGATCTTACAAAAAATAGAAAACAGTAAATAGGTCCACCACTCGAAATGAAAACGTATGATCAGTAATCGAGACAAATTGATCGGACGAAAAAAAAGGTGAGCGATTATCCTCAGTATTTACCTATGCCGATCATCTTTTAATGGACGAACTCGCCGCCTATGGCAGCGATTGCCCGTTCTGCTTCCGCCTCGTCGAGCACGACAATAATGCCATATTCCTTGCACACATAGATATCGATACTTGTTTGTATGTAATGCATCGTGCAAAATTGTTTCATTATGAATTCAAGCATCATTCCGTTAGTTATCGAATGGGAGGAATTCACTTCAGTCCAGCCGGGCGGTGATGTAAGTGGTTTCGCCGAATGGTTTATTCAAAAACAAAAAAGGTCTCTTTGGATGACCGCAATAAAAACATCCATAGGAGTGAGATTCCGGCTGATCTTTCGCAAAAGCCAATAGGTAAAGATTGAAAGGCGGGTAGAGAGAAAAGAACATTATAAAATAAGCAATCCTTTTTTGTAATAATAATTAGAATAAATTCAGAACCATAAACGAGATGGTTTTTAACAGCAGGTAAACTTTTACTTATAAACATATCCGCCACAATCAGCTTTGGTTGAAGAATTTTTAACGACATAGAATCTTTTACTTTTATTATCTTCTGCTATTCCGATGATGTGCATATTGTGATCATCGAAGTACTTTTAATAGCTCAACCAATATGGTTAGGTCTGGTATCAGCTCTATTAAATAATGAAAGTAGTTGGATTAAAGCGGGTATGCTTCCTGTCAGCAGTGTGATGTAGCCGACGGTCTTTGTAAATATTCCCTCCTGTGAGCCGAATATGAAGACTAGAATCGCAACAATAACGAGTACCAGTGGCGTTCTTAATGTATTCCAGGAGCTGTTTTCTCTACACTGTTTTTTTATCGAAAAAATTTCAGTTTCCCCAATACCTGTTAAAACAAAATTTCGGAAACTTTTGTTGAAAACATGCAAAAGCCCATCCTTGCGAATGATCAGGCCTTTACTTATTAAAACATTTAAAGAAAACCGGTCGTACGTATTTATAAGGCCATCTTCCGCCAGATCATAGAGAATAAATTTTTCTTCCTTTGTTAACGAATGCCAAAGACGGGTATAAAAGTTATAGGCCGTTGTTTGCAGCCTTATGGAAAAAATATCTTTTTCCAGTTCATTAGAGTCGATTTTACCCGGCATATTTTTTATAGACGATATGGGCTGACTTAGTTTTTGCAGAAAATTACTGTATCGAATCTGGGCTGTAATGTATTGAGACTCTGAAACATTAAAATCCCTGCTAAGTGGAAAGAATATTATCGGGGCATTTCCCAACAACCTATTCCATGTACTTATATAATCTTCAGCTTTTGCATTTGATTGTTTTTTGTATTCATCTGACTGATAATCATTTGAACGCTCAAAAAACGAATTTAAAAATAATAAAGGATGAACCGTTGATACGATAATTATTTTTTTCTTTAGGATAACAAGTTGTTTCAGGAACTCCAATTTTGTGTTATTCACATTCAAATTTGAGATCTTATAGTCAAAGTGGTTTAAAATAATAAACTCATTCTCTTTGTTAAATGCCTGTTTTTTTATTTTCTCCCATTCCGTTTTTTGAAAGGTCTGATCTGAATCCTGGATCTGAACCAGATAGGTTTTATCATCTAGTTGCGCTCCTTTTAGCCGGTTATTTTTTGGATCTGTAAAATCAGGAATTCGACTGAGGTCAGCTTCATAAAACCTGGAGGGACTTGGAAGTGATTTCTTATTAAAATCAAGGGTTATGAGAAAAATTATTCCGGAGTCCTGTTCTTGTGTAAATATGGATTCTAAAATTGTTTTATCGAGTCCGACAGATGAAGAGATATCGGGCACTTTTATTGCAAACATTTTTTGGATAATAAAAAGCAAAACGAAATAAAAAGCAGTTAGTACAAGTATCAATAAAAACCAAAATGACCATCCGATAAATGTGTAAAAACTGGGGAAAACATATGCGAAATTCTTAGACCCAACCCTTAAATAATTTCCCGACTTCAATTGCATGTAAGTTTCACTGCCATTTTTGTTTTTTAAAACGTCTTTGAAAATATTATTATAACGGTAGATTGAATCGTAGGATTGGGATAAATAGAAATTGTCATTATCAGCTATTAAGTTTTGATCGTATAAGCCAAAAAGATTGTACATTTTGGATGTACTACTATCCTGCAGTGACAGGTGATCTTTTGTTAAACCGGCAATTTTGGCTGAGTCTTCAATACAATATCCTGTTAACCATGCACTGTCAATGTAAACAGCATTTTTCAAAGGGATATTTAATACCTTTTGTGCATCCATTTGAGGGAATTTTTCTTTCATTTTATTAGCAAAGTCATATTCACGGTATCTTGCCAAAACATTTTGCTCGAAGTTGAAAGAAGAGGTGTAAAAAAAAACTACAGGTATGCCACTGGTAATGATCATCCGGGTAAAAATCATAGAACCATAACCGGAAACAAAACTTATGTTTAAAAATCCCAATCGTTTTTTTATAAATGAATTTTTAGCGGTGGAAATAATTTTTTTTACTGAAGCCCTGTAAAACAGGAGAGCTTTAAATATCATAAAGGCTGCTAATTCAAAAATCAAAACTGACCAACAATAAACGCCAATTATAATTAGATGAATGATTAGAATATTCATTATTAAAAGAACAATACCTAGTCCAATTTCGACTTGGAATTTATAACAACGATATGTTTTATTCATTTCATATTTCGATGCAAAAAGTGCATTTATAAAAAATGACGTGATTGGTATAGATACAAGAAGCATAATAAAATATTCAAAATCCGATCCCAGGAAATAACCAAAAACTAATAAAATGATCATAATAAGATGAGCAATCGTAGTGGTCACATATTCAGCATTTGACGATCGTCGTGGCCACAGCCAAGTCTTAACAATTCCGCGGTTCTTAAAATAGGATCGCCTTGAAGAAAGAAGAATAACAAAAACAATGTCCGCAAGAACAAATAACATAAAAAAAGCCACCATCCCTGCAGTAAAACTGTTCGTTTCAATGTCTGGCGATGAAGAGTACGCTGTATCCTCCATCACTGCAACGAAATAGGGAAATCCTCTTATTGGCAGCACACATACTTTATATTCTTTCCCATAATAATTTGTCGCAAATTGTTCCCGGTATCTCCCCTGCAAAGCATTCTTAAGTTCACTTGAATCGGAAAACTCTTTCACGAGGTTTTCATTCAGGTTATGGGTTTTATCTGAATGATAAAGAACAGCTCCGTCGTCTCTAATTATTGCGAAACTGTAGCCTGCAGGCATTATCACACTGTCCACACTTTTCATGTCAAAGCTCAATACGATAAATGTTGAATCAAGGCTGGAATGCTTTGACATAATTGTTCTAAACAGACCACTGGTTCTTGAAACGACCTGTGCCAGAAAAAATGTATCCTTATTTAACACATAAGTTTTATTCTGCTTGACATTTTTGAAATAATTACGATCTCTGTAATTAGCGTGGGGGTTATTAAAGTCCGAATAAAACCAGTTATATTTTACGAATCCTTTCTGATCTAGCCAGTTGAGTTCAGGTGTTAAAAAGTGTGAGGAAAGAGAATTTAAAGTGTCTTTCAACTTATCGGTAAGTGCATGTTGAGTATCCTGTTTCGCTAGGCTTACCTGAGGTTCGCCTAAATTCTTAATGTCCTGCCGAAGTATGGAGTCATCTCTAATTAACGTATCGAAGGAGTTAAGATATTTATTTGTATTTGCTACTTCATTAGTAAATGATGATCCAATTTTTTGTGCTAATATTTGTTTCGACTCTGTCCAGGCCCCGCCTGAATTATTATAAAGCCGAAAAAAACAAAAAAAGAGTAGCGACATAAGCAATTTTAGAACGATAACCATTTCTATAGCGTCAAATAATCTCAACCGGTCATCTTTGCCCACGAAGGATATCTTAATTAAAGGAATAAAAAGCAGCAGTCCAATCGCCAGGATGAGAAGAGACAGAACAAATTGCCACGGTAAATGTCTTTTTTCAGCATTGTATTTCTTGGTCGAATGAAGTGCTGCAATAATTAGTTTGTACTTCTGAAAAGAAACAGGTTGTAAAAAAATTTTATAATCTTCTCCACCTATTTTTTCATCAATAACTGAAGCGCCAGTTAACCTGTTATCAATTTTTAACAGTGAGTCTTCAATTTTATATCCAAGTCCTGAACGAAAATCCTCATATACCACCTCCTTATTACAAAAAATAACATATTGGTCAAAGACGTTTTTAGGCAGGGGTTGAACAAAATCCTTAAAATCATACTCAATAGAAACATTCGCAATAGAATCACCCTTTTTTTTACGAGCGGTTATTTTGAAAGTCCGCGTTAGAGAGGACACCTTAATCGGATAAATTGCTTCACTGCCAATAGTATCCTTTTTGGAATCAGGTGTGTCAATACTAACGAAAAGTTTAAAATTGCTTTTTTTTGAAACTGTTTCTATATATTTTTTTGTAGAATTTGTATTAGCAGTGTCCAGATATGCATTAAGTAAGTGGTTTAAAAGGGTATCACTACCGTCAATCTTTGCTTGTATGTTATCATCTATTTGCTGCAGCCATCGAAAATGTTCTTTTATTAGATCCCCTTCTCTATTTGGGATATAAATGAACAAATAAGATGCACCCGATAAGATAACTATTAACAGCGTAATGATGATCGGCGCTTGTTTTCGACTTATAGAAAATAATCTTTTCATAAGCTCTTTCACATGAAGTAAGCCAGGAAAAAAAATATTTACAAGGTGCTTCGCGATAAACGGAACTTGGCTAACGTATTTCTTCCAATCGAAAAACTTATGCCACGGGTTATTGACTTAAATATAACTATTGTACAGGTTTGTGCAAAAACGCTTAACGGGAGCAGGGTATCTTATTAAGTCTTAATATTTAGACGAAATATGGACTTTCATTTTGAAATTTGTAATAAAGCTACATAGAAGGATCGGTTTAAACAATAGGTGTTTTCACGATATTTTAATAATACAGACTTGATAAGCGGTGTACCTGGGAGTCAGGTTTTCACCCCTACGGAAGATGTCCGTTTTAAAAAAATACATCTCGTCAAAAAAAGCTACAGTTTTACTTTGGAGATTAATCTCATAACGATAGGTCGCACTGGTGCGCAATTCGTTTAGGACGCAATGCTCACCTAACAAAGCCAGTTCCGCATCTGCATCGTTATGGGATAAAAGCGGGAGCAATAAGGATTCTACAATATAGCCCAGTTCGGGTGCGCTACTGCTGTCGGCAACGCAAATAATCGCTTCGCCGTTGGTAAGCGTGATATAAAGATTTGAACGTGTCATATTCTTTCGATTTTATTTATTGGGGGATTGCTCCCCCGAATGATTAATTAAGGATTAAACCACTTGCACCATTTTTAGAAAAATCACGGCAAAGGTTAAAAGCGGTTTGTGCCCTTTGCTTTGCTGTACCCTCGATGATGGATTTGAATTTGGCTTCCTCGTCCTTGTAGTTGCGGACGTTTTGGAAATAGCCAGTCACGGCATTATAAGCCCCAAAAACCGTCCCTGCGGTAGTTTCCATTTGTTGGCTCGGACTGGCAAAAGCATACTCATACACATTATCTACCATATTGGTATAGGTGGTAGACAATTCATCGCCCTTGCCTGATTCCAAGTTTTTAAGTACTTCCTTATTGGGAGCCATAGCAACCCGTATCAGTTTTTTTAATTCCTTGTCGGTGATGCGCACTTGTGACCAGTTGTTAAATAAGTCCTGTAACTCGGCACCAAGATTGGAACTGATACCCATTAGCGTATGCGCCTGCTTCAGGCGGTCGTTTGCTGATGCTGTATGACGGATTTTAATTGCCCCTGAATGGTTCGCCATTGCAGCGTTAAGTGTATTGTTACACACAATTCTGATGGGTGTAAATGCTGCGGTGATGCTTCCGAAACCATCGTGCGAAGTAGTCAGGAAAAGGTATTTTTCAATAAAATCGTCCTTGCCAACACGAATATAGCCCGGTAATTTGGCGGTGATAAATATGCGTTCACCTCTGCCTAAAGCCCCTGCGGTTTCGTATAAAATACCATCCCTCCACCTACAATGGCATCGAAGAACTCGAATGCGTTTACATTCTGTACGACCTCATAATCCATACCCACTACACCCAAAACCTGCTCGGTATCGGTGCGGATGGTAGCGAAATAGTTAGGTACTTCAATTTCAGGGATGAGTATGTCGGTGTCGGGATCGCCTGTATGGTTCGCGGTATCATAAGTAAACAAAGGACGTTTTTCAACGAAGTAGTCCAACCCTGCGTATTTTATCGCCTCTGCGCTGGTGGGGTACTGTTCAACTATTTTACCTAATCCATGCCATGCCCTTTCCTTTACACTGAAAAAGCTATATTCATTATTTGCGGAGTTATAATTTAAATTGTGTCCCATGATCTTAATTTTTTAATTGTTCTCTTAATGTTGAAATAATTGTTTGCCGTGTTTAGAATGGCAAATCATCGTCAGCCCCTGCGCCTGTGGTATAACGTGCGGTTTCCTTTTTTTCGGCCTTTGGTTCAGTTTTGGCGGTCAGTGAAAACAGTTTGATGGTGTCGCAGGTGCAAATCAACCTTGCCTTTAAGCCGTCCTTTTTGCTTTGGTAGGCTTGGGCTTCCATCCATCCCGAAATTTCCATTACTGCGCCTTTGGTGAGGTATTCGGCAATGCCGGAGTTTCGCAAGTAGGCGCAGTCAACGAATGCCGTTTTTTCCTTTTTTTCGCCCGCTTTGTTTTTCCATTTTTGGTTAATGGCTACGGTAAAATTGATTACCTGTTTGTCTCCTTTTACCGTCATTACGTCTGCATTTGCGGTTAATCTTCCTGTGAATAGCATAAATTTTAATTTTTAATGAATAATTATTTAGTTCGCTTTCTCTTTGCTGCCCTGCCCCTGGTGGATTATTTTTAAAAGAAAAAGGGGAAAAAGAAAGCAAATCTTGAAGCCCGGAAGCAGGCAAAAGGAAACTGAATAATTGGAGGGGACCCTCTGGGGAGGAAGCCGTTTATGCGGTAGTCTTTTGACAACAACACGGCAGATCCGGGCTTGATTTTAGCTGCGCTTTTTACCCGTTTCGACTAAAAATAAAATAGATTAAATAAAAAAATGCCATTGGAGCCATAGGCGATAGAGATCTCCGGAAGCAGGAAGGATGGAAAACAGCAATAAGTAAAATGATCTCTGACAATAGCAAAAGATCACCATCCACTTTTTCGCATCATGGGATTGCGGCGGCATCCTTCGATAGAAGATACAGCGGAAAGCCCGGCCCGTAGGGGATGCCATATTAAGAGCGAGATTTTAGTATTGGGGTTGACAAAAGCATGGGCATTCTTATCTTTACATTAAATGAGGCGAATACATTTAATAAGCAATGGGATTACTGTCATTTTTTCTAAAGCTATTCAGGTTTAAACCCGGTTGGAACGGTACGCCTGAAATGTTCCTGGCTATGGTGATGGAGATGCAGGCGAGAAATAATAAAGATTTTTCTGCGCGGGAAGTGCTGCAATGGGAAGAAGTGATGCAAAAAGTGATCAAAGTCAATCTTGCACCCTATAAAGATTTTGCGGATTTGATGGAAAATGGCAGGCCTGATTTCTCCATGGTTGAAAAATTAAGAGGAAAGATGGACGAATTGAACCACCGAAGGGAGTTAAAGCAAGCGATCTATGGAGAGAACGTTGAGCTGGGAGATGATAATGTGATGAAAAGTAATTCTGCAGGTGCTGTTTTTGCCAGAAATATGGTAAAAGACTTATCCAAACATGTGCAGTTTCCGGACGATGACCAAAAGACGATCGACAAGTTTTAGATATCCGGCGTTATATATGGTTACAATGAATAGCGCACACCGGAAAAACAGATAGCTAATACCAAGTTGAAGGGAATTTTACTCGGCGTGTTCGTATGCCCACTCGATAATTTGTTGAATTGCTTTTAATAAATCTACCTGCGCCTCTACTGACCTGACATCCATGCCGCAAATAATGCTGCCGTTATGAACAGCATGAACATTAGCATAATAGATACCGCTTGGTAGCAAAACAATAATGGGAGTAATTTTCACAACAGTGCCCTTGAATCGTTGTTCAGCTAATTCGAGCATGGGTTCGGCCATCATCTCCCTGGTATGATGAATACTTCTCATTAGGTCACTATCGCCTGAAAGCTCCCATAAGATCAAATGCTGCATCTCCAGATCCGCAGAAAGGTATTCCCACTGTTTTTGTAAGATATCTATAATGAGGTCTTTACCTGTTTCGTGATTGTTTTTACCGACCTCTTCGTTTATCTTCTCGAAAAATCTAAGCCAGTAATCCTTCTGCACAATATATTCTTCTATTAGTTTCTTGATATTTCTGCCGAAATACTGATAAACCAGGGATCGATCCACGCCTGCCTCCAGGGCAATGCGGGTGTGATACAAGCCCGGCTGCCCCTCAGTTCTGAATATCTTGCCTACGGCATTTATGATCTTTTGTTTGGACTCGTCTTTGTTTTTCATTTCTTTCCCGTATTATGTGAAAATCTTTATTAACCCCGAGTAACGTACTGTTTAGCTTGAATTGCAAGACTGCGTAGCTGTTTGAATGCACATTTCAATCTGAAATACCTTTACGGCCTTAGCATTTCCTATTACTTTTTGAATTTTTAAAGTATACCGCTACGCCTTTACTAAGGACAGCTAACAGATTTTCATCGGTGGCGGTGATTTCGGAGAAATCTTTTTAATCAGTGGTTTGCATGTACAGCTGCCAGAGACGCCTTTCTAACGTCAGACAGTTTTCTTGAACAGAATTTTTTCATCATCCTGTTCAAATGGCTGCTGTCCGTAAAACCGAGGTCATAAGCAATTTCTTTGAAATTTGCATCGGTGTACATGGCCCTGGCTTCGGCGAGTTTCAATTTGGACCTTAAAATAAAATCCTGGAATTTTTCTCCTGCATTTCGCTTGAAATATTCACTGAAATAGGTTTCTGAAATATTAAACTTAGAGGAAAGATACTTGAGCGATACCATGTCCTGGTTAATTAAATAATATTGGATATGCAGAAGTACATCTGCGAATTTCCCCTCACTGGGAGCAGGCCGGCCATTCATGGACTTTACAATATTACGTGCGATGATTTCAAGTATAGAAACCATGGTACTCTGTATGATCCGTCTTGCATGAACATCTCCCTTACTGCTCTCTTCGGTTACCAGATCAATTAACCGGGCGATATTTTTTCTGTCTCCTTTATCATGGATAAGATCGCCCGCCGTCCTGTTATAATTACCAATTATGAAATTCAGCCTGCAGAACCACTTGCCGAAATCAATGACCCCTTCTAGGTCATCTCTAAAAAAGTTTGCCGTAAACCGGATGAAAAGAAACCTGGTGGGTTCTTCTATAAAGTATGCGTGGCAGTTGGACGCCGGCAATAGAAAGACACTTTGCTGGTCATAGGCACTGCGGGCGTCATTGACCATCTGGACACCCCGCCCTTCAAGAATGTACACCAGCTCGAAGAAGTTGTTTCTGCGGTCACGCTTTTCCCAGTGATCGAGTTCTAAAATTTCGATACTAAAGGGTTGATGGCTTTTTTCCATGCCTGAAATTACCAAAACGGTTGGACTTTTTACTGAATTCCAATCCTGTTACTGCTTTTTCCCATTTTGATCCTGTTTAAAACAGCTGCTGGTTTTCAATTTTGTATATCAGTAAATAAATACTAATTTAAAATACAAGTTTATGCAAGTTTTTGCCGTTTTTAAGAAGACAATCACATTTCCAATTAAATTAATCTGGGCAAGATGATGCAGGCCATGATGGACATATACAGCCAATGCTTTTTAAGGCAATTTGTTATACCCGATTCGGGGTTTGTATAAGTCTTCTTCCGGTCGCTTTTTGTAGGGTCTTCTAGTCCCCCCCTCCCATTGCGCGTGTAATGCATAAATCAATTTTAATGAAACTTCACAGGTAACTTGTAATCTGCGAAAGTTGCCCAGGTATTTTCCTGATATGGTTTAATAATCGCATTGCCCTCACTGATATCTCATTTAAAGCGCATTAAGCCGACCATATGGCTATCTGCCAGGTGATGAACCACCTGGTTGCCCGACCAGCCGACTGGCCGGTAACTTTGGTCCAGTTGTTCTTTGCTACAGTCAGATTGGTATTGTGGTACATCCTAGCGATCCGGGAAATATCACCTGTCGGCCTTTTAAGGCCTGAGTTGTCGTATAACTCAATGATCCGGGAATTTCCGGAATTAAATCTTCTTTGTAAATAACATTCATGATGATAAGCTTGACTTTATCTGACAAAATAAAATTACTTCAATTGCAATGACACAAAAGGAAAATCGGGGGTAGTTTCAGGACAATAAAAAGAATATGGCGGACAATTAACAGAATCAAACTAAATTGCATTTATATATTTGCTTTTAGCCAACCAGATCTTGACTTCAGAAAGTGACTGAATAATGTGATCCCGGACGCACTTACACAGAATCTATCATGCAAACAGTTTCTGAAGTGCCTGAATTGCCTTAAAACCGGTAATGGATTTTTCAGTTGCTAAAGAATAATAATCGCCGGGGCTGGATGTAAATGGCGGTGTCGTCAAATGGGGGGATGAATGCCGGAAAGAACGTGCTTACGGGCAGGTTTCATACTTCCTTTAAAATATAATTAAATATGGAGCTTAACTTATTTGACAAACAGGTTTACATTAACCGCAGAAAAACATTAAAGGATACCATAGGCGCCGACGGGATTATCCTGTTGCTGGGCAATGAAGACAGCAGCATGAGTTTTAAAGACAACTGTTATCCTTTCAGGCAGGATAGCAGCTTTCTGTATTACTTCGGGTTGGATACCCCATTTCTCACCGCCATTATAGACACTGAAACCGGAGAAGAATTAATTTTCGGAAACGATTTAACAATCGACGATATCGTGTGGACAGGCACCCTGCCTTCAGTAAGCGAAATGGCTGGCATGGTTGGCGTGGATAGTACCAGTCCAAACGATCAAATCGCTCATTATGTGCGTAAAGCACAGGCATCAGGCAGGCGCGTGCATATTTTACCGCCATACAGGCCGGAGAACGATATAAAGCTGGCTGCATGGCTTAATATCAGTTTAAAAGAGGTGGCTAACTATGTTTCACTAAAACTGATCAAAGCAGTAATCGGGCAAAGGCTGATCAAATCGGCACTTGAAATTGAAGAAATGGAAAAGGCTGTTTCCATCAGTGTTGATATGCAGCTTGCGGTAATCAAGAATACTGTTCCGGGTATTAAAGAATATCACCTGGTAGCCAAAGCGCTGGAAGTAGCACAGGCCGCTAACGGACGTCTGGGCTATCCTGCCATCATCACTACCCATGGCCAGACCTTGCACACCCATTATTACGGAAATACCTTACAGGAAGGCCGCATGGTATTGAGCGATATCGGTGCGGAAAACTCCATGCATTACGGTGGCGATCTTACGCGTACGTTTCCGGTTGGGCGCAGCTTTACCAGCAGGCAGAAAGAACTTTATGAGATTGTCCTTACCGCTATGGACCATGCAATCAGTATGCTTAAACCAGGCGTCAGATATAAGGACATACACCTTTCGGCCTGCCAAAAACTGACCGAAGGCTTGATTCAGGTTAATATGATGAAAGGCGATCCTGCAGAAATTGTGGCGGCCGGCGCACATGCCATGTTTTTCCAGTGCGGTTTAGGTCACATGCTGGGCATGGATACACATGATATGGAAGATTTGGGAGAACAATATGTAGGTTATACCGACACACTAAAAAAAGAAACCGGGATCTTCGGTTTGAAATCGCTTCGTTTAGGGCGTGAACTCCAAAGCGGTTTTGTGCTTACCGTCGAGCCGGGCATCTACATCATTCCCGAACTGATAGACCGCTGGCAGGCAGAGAAAAAGTTCACCAACTTTATTAATTACGACGTTTTGAACACCTACCGCGATTTTGGAGGTATCCGTATAGAGGACAATTTCCTGATAACCGATACCGGCAGTCACGTTCTGGGTAAGTATCTGCCTAAAACCTTAAAAGAGATTGAGGCACTTAAGGGATGAAGCGACTAAAACGGGTGCCAACTTGTTTGCATTAAGAGCCCAATTGTTAACCTTTGAGCCAGTATAGAAAAGTTTTATTGTTTGAAAAACGGATAAAAGATGAGTATGATTGATGCTGTCATTCCTATAAATAAATCGATGCTTTAATCAGTTGAAAAATGTTTTCGAACTCACATTTAATTCAATAAATAATATCCGGTCTTAAAGTTGGCAATCGTTTTTACCGCGAGGTGGGTGCTTTTATCTATCGGCTGGTACGCCAACGCGGCAACATTTACCCAAAAAAGTGAAGCTGCCTTTACAAAAGCGTGAAGGTCTCTAAACAGCAGCAATGCGCTGTTAGGTTTGATCGTATTCCGGAAGGGGGCTATGCCATAGCGGTGTTCCTTGATGAGAATTTAAACGAAAAGCTGGATAAGAACTTCCGGGCATACTCAGGAAAAAATATGGCTTTTTAAATAATGCAGCACCTGCTGTGCGGCCGCCAACGCTCGACGAAGCTGTGTTCAAACTAATATGCCGGACTGTGCCATGTTCCTGATTTCAGATATGCTTCGCTGATTATACTTTCTCATCATTTTATTGAGATGGCTGCTATCCGTAAAGCCAAGTTCGAAGGCAATCTCCTTTACAGACTGGCTGGTATATAAGGCACGGGCCTCTGCAATCTTGAGTTTCGATTTCAACACGAAATCTTGAAATGTTTCACCGGCATTCCGCTTAAAATATTCACTAAAATAACCTTCAGCTATATTAAACTCCGAAGCCAGGTGCTTCATGGAAATTTTTTCTTCTGATATCAAATGATAATGTACGAACTGCATGATTCCGGCAATTTTTTTTTCTGCTTTTTCAGGGATGATCATATTAGCTCTACCAATGTTTCGGGCTACAATACTCATAATCGCAACAACAATGCTTTGCATGATCTGATGACGATAATCTTCTTTCTTTTCGTATTCATCAAACAAAATTTCCAGCAAGGCAGCAATTTTATTTTTATCTGATTCATTTTCGATTAATTCCCCGGCCTTACGGCTGTAGTTGCCGAGAATAAAGTTGAGCTGATTGCACCACCGGGTATAATCGATCTGAACATGATCTTTTTTAAGAAAGTTGCCATTAGCCAGTTTAAGGAATAAAAAGCGGGTCCTGCTTTTGATCTTATAGGTATGGCAATCACTTGCCGGAAGCAGAAAAATGCTTCCTGACTTATACGGATGACAATTGTTGTTGACATACTGATCGCCTTCACCCTCTAAAACGTATACGATTTCGAAGTAGGTATTTATTTTGTCTGTTTTTTTCCATTCATCAAGTATTTCCATACTGATTTTAAAGGGCTCATTCAGGTATTCCATAAACAAATTTAGCTAATACAACCTGAAATTATACCGCCTTCTCATTTCATTACCGTTGTTTCTTATTTCCATACCGCGCTCAATCGTTGTTTGCAACCCAAATTTGCATTTGTGATTTTGTTAAGGATGATATATCCAAACAGGTTACTCGAAAATAAAATATTTAATTATTAAAATTAGAAATTTATGAAAGCATGGGAATTACAAGGTTTTGGTATTCAGCATTTAAAGCAAGTTGTAAGGGAACTTCCAATCCCTGGTCCAAGACAAATCCTGGTTAAGGTGTCTGCTGTTGCGTTGAATTATAGAGACAAAGCGATAATGGAGGGTTTCTATTTGCCTGATATTATGAAAATGCCTATTATCCCGGTGTCGGATACGGCAGGCGTTGTTGTCCAGGCCGGCAATGAAATCACAAAATTTAAGTTGGGCGACCGGGTAATATCGCATTTATATCCGACATGGGTCAGCGGACTCAGGCATCCTTCAGACGTATCTCATCATGCATTAGGCGGCCCGGTTGATGGCGGCCTTGCGGAATACATACTTTTAGATGAATCAGGAGCTGTTAAGACACCGGACAGCCTAACTGATGCCGAGGCATCAACATTACCAATTGCTGCGTTAACAGCCTGGTTTGCACTGGTTGAACATGGTCAACTGAAAAGCGGGCAAACTGTTGTCTCACAAGGTACGGGTGGAGTTGCTTTATTTACAACACAATTCGCAGCAGCACTGGGTGCTCGTGTAATTGCGCTTTCCAGCAGTGAGGAGAAACTCGGACTTCTAAAACAATTAGGCGCGAGTGATACTATCAATTATAGAGAGAACCCTGATTGGCATAAACAGGTGATCGAACTCACAGGCGGACATGGTGCAGACAATATTATAGACGTAGCAGGTGGTTCCAGCCTTAACAAATCTGTACAGGCTATTACCGATGGCGGACAGGTATCCGTCGTAGGTTTCCTTGAAAATATAACAGCATCTCTTGATCTGCTGCCAGTAGTTTTCAAGGCTGCTCAGGTACGTGGTATACTTGTTGGCAACCTGGATGCATTTACAAATATGATTTCTTTCATAGGAAAGCATGAAATAAAGCCGATAATCGAGACTATTTATTCATTCGATGATGCCTTAGCTGCATACCAGCATTTGGAACGCGGCGCTATAGGGAAAATAGTAATATCAATAAGTTAAGAATTTAGAGGCGTTTAATGAGAGATTGACTTTTTTGGGGCGGGGAAATTGACGAAAAAAATACCGCATTCAGGCAAACACAAAAATCAGAAACCGGATTCTGGTAATATTAAACCCTGCATAATAATGCATCTTGATTTTGGTCAACTTGTTTCAGTTTAATAATTTATTTTATTTAAAACTATTTGTTTAGTATCTTTATAATTAGTATATACCAATTGGTAATCTACCTACCAAGAATATAGTATAACTGATTATCAATTGTTTAATTTTTATTATTATGAAAAAAGGCGAACATGACAGACAATCGCAGTGTCCGGTGGATTATGCTTTTCAAAAAATCGGCGGGAAATATAAAGCAAGGATATTGTGGCATCTGAATACGGGAACAAAAAGGTACGGAGTAATAAAAAAACTGCTGCCTGATGTTACCCCAAAAATGCTCACCCAGGTTTTAAGAGAATTGGAAGCCGATCAGTTAATCAGAAGACATGTATACCTGGAGGTGCCTCCGCGGGTTGAGTACAGCCTGGAAAGCAGCGGGGAAGCAATGATACCAGCCATCAAATTATTCAGCGCATGGGCTTCAGCTCAAATGGAAAAAAATGGAATTCCAATATTTATTCCAAATAAAGTTCAAATGCTGGAAGTATAAAAGAGACCCAAAGATTGGGTGTTTGCAATATGCACAGTTTGCCGCCATTATGCCTGCCGAACAGGAAAAGATTTAACCATTCCTTGAGCGGGCAGTCGGCAGCATTCCATCAGGCGTTTCAATATTAAATACAATTATGAAAGTAATTCTTATAGGGGCCACAGGTGTGTTAGGAAAAATTATTCTCCCTGCACTGAAAAACCACAGACACGAAGTAGTGACTGTTTCAAGGAAGGGAAACACAGATTATAATGTTGACATTTCAGATTCTGGACAGATAAAAAAATTATTTAACGATGTAGGAAGCTTTGACACGCTAATTAATGCCGCAGGCCACTGTTGGATCGGTCCTTTTGAAGAAATGACTGAAGAAAACATATATTTTGGTATAAAAAACAAAATGATGGGACAGGTCAACCTCGTAATGATTGGCAAGGATTACATCAGTAAAGGCGGCTCTTTTACCCTTACTTCCGGTTTCATATCCGATGACCCAATTAAAGGAGCCAGTAATTACGCTATGGTTAATGGAGCAATCGACAACTTCGTATTTGCAGTATCCATTGAATTGAAAAATGAAATTAGGATAAATGCTGTAAGTCCCGGGTGGGTCGTTGAAAATTACGATGGTAACATGGATGGTCCGGTAAAAGGCCAATATCCTGTCAGTCATGAAAGGATAGCCCATGCCTATTATAAAAGCGCATTCGGATACTTAAGCGGCCAAGTGTACAGGGTATGGGAAGAGTCGACACAATATATCAGGAAATGATTGACAAGGGCACCTGCCGTGTCTGCAGCGCCGTTCAACTCCATTGTTGCCTGGGATAGGTATTTCTTTCAATTTATTGCAGTACCATTTCCCGGTTACCAGCTACATTAAAAGAGATTATTTTCGTTATCTGTCTATATTTTTCAATTTATTACAGACCACTTTGCTACTGAACACTAAGAAAATTATAAAATAGAATCACAAAATGAGTATTTCAAAAACAGACAGACCAGCGTTAATATTAATTGACATTCAAAAGGCATTTGACAATTTAGAATATTGGGGCGGACAAAGAAATAACCAAAATGCAGAAAGTAATGCGGGAGAACTCCTTAACCTTTGGAGAGTAAATAATCTTCCAATTTTTCACATTAAACATTGTTCATCAAACCCAACATCATTGCTAAACGAGGTAAACGAAGGGAATGAATTTAAAGACATAGTTAAGCCAACTGACGGAGAATCAATAATTAAAAAGAATGTAAACAGTGCTTTTATTGGTACAAATTTAAAGGAGCTGCTTGATAACGCTAAAATCTCTAAACTTGTTATTGTTGGTTTAACAACAGACCATTGTGTTTCTACAACAACCAGAATGGCAGGAAACTTTGGTTATGACACATTTCTTGTTTCAGACGCAACAGCAGCATTTAACAAAAAAGGACTTGATGGGCAGGATTTTTCTGCTAACCTAATTCACGAAACGGCACTTGCAAGTTTGAATGAAGAGTTTGCCACTGTTGTTACAACTGACTTCATAAAACAAAATATTTAAATGGCCGATGGAAAGAATAGCGAACACAAAACAACAGTCGATGATGTTAACTAAGTCTGATCTGGAGATTCCTGGAGGCTTGACCAGGCGATTCCGTGCGCTATAGAGCACCAATTTGTGTAAGTAATCAAGAAAATCGCAATTAATAATCAATAAATTAATATGGTCAAAGTGTTATGGAATCAATTGTTTGCTATTCCGGAACGGGGTGGTCAATGGCTCCGGAATGTCCAAAATAGCGAGGAAATCCAAGATTTTCCGGGGAATAACTTTTTAACACATAGCGAATCCCGATATAGGAGGATGACCATAAAACCAATACAGAAAGCATGATCAAGCCATACTTACGTCGATCTGCTGGTAAACTTTTTTTAGTTCCGAAATATTCTTCATGATCAACAATTTAGATTAGTGCCCGGCATTCCGGATCGTACTCGTAACCGGCTTTTCATAAATTACCATTTACGATCCAGGGGGTTAACTGGGTTGGCCGGAAATCATCATGCATGGATTCTTCCGGCATATTCACATATTAACAGCGTATAATCTCCATTACCTAATGCGTCGCGTCAGCTTTTCCTTGGGGACAGGAGCTTATGGAGCAGTTTTTTGAAAGTGCTCCCATATATCTAAAATTTCTGATAAGTTGTTACGACCAAATCCGATCCTTGCATGTTGATGGCCATAGTCAAACTTTTCTGATGGCAGCATCATGATGCCGGTTCTTTGAATCAATTCTTCGGCATATTTAAATGCGGTTAAAGAGGTCTTTAACCGGATAAATGCTGTAGAGCCAGCCATAGGCACAGGAAAGTCTAACAAGTCTGGATTTCTCTCCTGAAATTGTTTAAACAGGGTAATATTGCCTTTGATCTTTTCGATATTTGGCTGAATAAAATGTTCGCTTTCATTTAAGGCGATTGTAGCCAGGACTTCACTGGTGGCGCTATTGCATATTGTCAGGTAGTCTTTCCAGGCTTCTATTTTACTTAGTAAAGCTGAATTTTTACTACCTAACCAGCCAAGGCGAAGTCCTGCAAGTCCGAAAGTTTTGGACATGCCCCACAAACTGACCGCATTCTCATACAAATCGCAGGCTGCGGGTATCTGGTCTTTAGAATCATGGACCAGCCCATGATACATTTCATCCGAAAACAGCACCAAATTATGATTACGTGCAATATTGATGATCTCATTCCACTCGGCGAGTGATGGTAGAAACCCTGTAGGGTTATGAGGAAAGTTGACGATTATTAATTTTGCTTTCGGGCTGATCAATGCCTTAAGCTGCGCAGGGTCGTAATACCAGCCGCTCCCCTCTTCTGGTTTCCAGAACGATACCCTGCTTCCGATACTTTCTGCAATCTGGTAAAGAGATTGGTATGCTGGAGACATACAAATTACCTCGTCACCCTTTTCCAGCAGGACATTCATCAGACAAAAGTTGGCTTCCCCGGGAGACATTACAAGGAACTCATCAGGAACCATCGTTTGGTAGTGGTTAGCAATAGCTGTCCTTAATGCCGGGGCTCCTTTGGTTTCTGTATACCCGAGGTGCAAATCGCGCCAGCTTTCTTTCTCTTTTTCTGATGCGATGTCAAGCACACTTTTTAACGAAAAACCATCCGGGTCAGAAGCAGATAACAAATATTTAGCCGTGAATTCGTGCTTTGCAAAATATCGCTCTATCGCAAAGTCTTTTATTCTCATCAGATAACCTCGTGACCTCTCGTATAATCATTCTTTATGTTTCCTGTATTGAGTGTAGAAACCGGTTCAAAGAGTATGATCTCCGCTTCTTCCACAGCAACGGGCCTGTGTTCCACACCCCTCGGAATGATGATGAACTCTCCCTCGCTGACCTCTATATTACCGGTATGCAATTCCATCAGGAACTTACCTTTCACCACTAAAAACATCTCATCTTCATGTTCATGGTGATGCCATATGAATTCGCCTTTCATTTTGACCAGCTTTACATGCTGGCCATTCAGCTCACCCGCTACTTTTGGGCTCCGGTGTTCATGAATGAGTGAAAATTTTTCTGCCAGGTTAACTTTTCGTATCGTCTCCATATTATATTGATTTAAGTATATTTAAGTCCGCGGTATAGTAATAGCAATATTTCGATTTTCGGAGTGCAATTTCAGATACCTTTAATAGATCCCATTTAAGAAGACAATTACATTTTCAATAAATTGATCTGGGCAAGATGATGCAGGCCATGATGGACATATATAGCCAGGGCTTTTTTAAGTGAATTTGTTGTTCCCGATTCAGGGTTTGTATAAGTTTTCTCCCAGTCGCTTACTGTAAGACCATCTAGTAAACCCACCCATTGCGCATGTAATGCATAAATCAATTTTAATGGAATTTCAACGGGTAACGTGTAATCTGCGAAAGTTGCCCAGATATCTTCCTGATATGGTTTAATAATCGCATTGCCCTCGCTGAGAGCCCATTTAAAGCGCAATAAGCCAACCATATGGCTATCTGCCAGGTGGTGAACCACCTGATTGCCCGACCAGCCCCCCGTCCGGTAACTTTGGTTCAGTTGTTCTTTGCTCAGGTTTGAAACCGCCAGATCTAACATTTGTGGAAAAGCCCTGAGCTCGCCGATCCAGCTAATTAAATTATCTTCAGTGTAAAAAGCGGGTTCAGAAAATTTTCCAATAGGATACTTTAACGTTTCTTCGTTTTTCATGCATTCGATTTTTGCTTTAATAAATGATATTCCAAGTTCACCTAAAAACACAAGTTGTTGCTTAATGATCTCTACGCCTTGAATTACCCTGTTGAAATCCCTTTCGCCGCCCAACGCAATTCTTAAATAATGATGATCGATTTTCGCAGCTGGATGAACTCTCCCTCATTGCCCTCTCTATTACCGATCAGGAACTTACCCTTTGCCACTCAAAACATCTCATGTTCATGGTGATGCCAGATGAATTCGCCTTTCATTTTTATCAGTTTTACATGCTGACCGTTCAGCTCACCGGCTACTTTCGGGCTCCGGTGTTCATAAATGGGTGAAAATTTCTCTGCCAGGTTAACTTTTCGTATAGTATCCATATTATATTTATTTAAGTATTATTAAAATAAACGGGGTCATGATAGCAAAATATTTCGACCTCCGGATGGGAAGTAGAAAACTCCAGCAGACTTTGGAAAGTCCGCAGGCGCAGCGAATCATTTTCGGCTGCGGCTGCTGCGGTTCGGGTAACCGGATGATTATCAGTTTTTAATTCAGCAGTCGAATAAAATGCATCGGCAGCGTAAAGCAGCCATCCCTCTGCTTTTTCAATTGCAACTCCGCATTGCCCTGTTGTATGCCCAAATAATGGAATAAGGAAGATATCCGTTTCAAATCCGATCTCAATTTTTCGGGCGGGCAATCCAAACCAGGATGTGTTCGACTGGTCATAAGATTTAAACTTTGGTTTATGCGCAAACTGTGACGCCAGGTATCGTGGATTCCCATTTTTAAAGCTATCATATTCTTCCCGGGAAACATGGACAGTTGCATCCGGAAAATCAGCCAATCCTCCGGCGTGGTCAAAGTCCAGGTGAGTTATAATACAATGTTTAACATTCTTTGTATTTAACCCCATTCTTTCAATTTGTCTTAGTGCTGTATGATCTTCATCAAATTCGATTGCAAAAAAGTCGATCAACTCCTCGGTGAAATATTGAACGGGGTTTCGTGTTTCAGCAACTCCGAATCCCGTGTCAACCAACGCCAGTCCATTTTTATCTTCCAGTAGCAGACAATGACATATCGCTTTTCCGATAAACGGGGATCGAAGCGTTCCGCAATTCAAATGGTGTATGGTAGTCATCATTAAAGTAATCTTTCAAATTCGTTTAGTTGCTTTAGTTCACTAAATTTTAATTTCTGTAAAGTACGAGCATTTTATTCCGTTGTAAAAATGAAATAATTTGATGCTGTACATGAAAACTATGCATGACAGGCAGCCTCATTAAAGGAATGGACTTATATAATAAAATCAAGGCAAAATTAAAACTGCCTGACTTGAAAACCTGCCAACAAGCGCAGTCATGAAGCAGTAAAATAATTTCTCAAACCAGTGTGGCAGCCATTATGTTTCTTTTGGTTAGGGAGACTTAGCTCTGCCGTTGTTCCAGGGAGCAACAACAATACGGTCCTTAGCCTAATAATTCAATTTATAGCGAAAACGTTAGTGTAGCACCGTTGGCTTTAATGGCCGAGTAAGTATCCTGACAAAAAGCAAGAGAAGGGTAATGTGTAGCTGTTTATTTATAATGATAGCTGCCCCCATAAATGCTGGTGGTTTTTCATGTTCATCATTACCTGATCAGAACTTAAAAAGCACTTTGCCCCGCTGGTTATTGTCCCCGATCGTTCGAAATGCTTCTTTAAAATTTTCGATCGCATACGTTGCTGCGATCTCCAGTTTAAAATCAGGTGAAGCAATGATCCCCGCAATTGACTGAACCATTCGTGTGCGTTGACTGCCGTCAAGGTTTTGAATAAATCCTCTTATTCCAAATCCGGAAATGGTAAGATTCTTATATGTTATAGTTGAATTGTGGAATTGGACATTCTCTTTATCCATACGGCCATAGATAATGAGTTTCCCATCCACTTTCAGCGTATTTAGTGCCTCCGTACCTGTATTTCCACCAACAGCATCCATTACACAGTTTACCCCGGCGCCTTTTGTTATCTCGGCGACACGATCGGTTATGGGCTCATCATTTACATCAATAACTTCAGCGCCGATCTCATTGAGCTGGGACGTAAATTTCGGTTCCCTTATCGTCGCAATAACGTTGATGCCCCGTATTCTTGCAAACTGAATAATCAGTTTAGATACCGTTGAATTACCGGCCGTTAATAATAACCAGTCACCAGGTACTAAATTCGATTTTTCAAGGAGCCCCCAAGCTGTAACAGGATTTAATGCAAATTGTGCAGCTCTTTCCACAGGTAGATTAGCGGGCAAGATAAATAACTCATCGACAGGCACCGACACATATTCCGCCCAGGTATTTTTAGCGACAAATGACACAAGCGTATTATGCGGCAGATCGACGCCTTCGCCGGCACTCTCTATAAGACCCGCACCTTCCAAACCGGCAATCTGGGGAAATACAGGTTTAAAACGGTAAGTCCCGGCGAGAAAGTAGAAATCAGCCGGATTTATAGGACTCGCAAGCATTTTAACAAGGACTTCATTTGCCTGCGGAACAGGTTTGTCACAGTTTTTTACAGCTAATATATCAAGGGGCTTACCTGTTTCTTCAAATGTGAGCGCTTTCATATTGTTATGTACAAAATTGATATTTGATGTTTTAAACGGGATTATTTTTCATTTTCAAACGGACCCGCACCGCTAAAAAAGGAACCTCAAACAGCCTGCTTTGACAAGCAGGCTGTTTAATCGATTATTAAGGAGGTAAACTTTTGTAAGTATGTTCTTGTTTATAATCTGAAGAACAGGCTTAAAATTTAATTACGACCTTTCCAAAATGCTGCCCCGTTGCTGCGTAAGCCAAGGCCTGGTTTATTTCTCTATAATCAAACACTTTATCAATTAACGGCTTGATGTTATTCTGTTCAATGCTGCGGTTCATTTGGAAAAATGTTTGCCTTGAGCCGCCTTCAACTACTTCAATTTTTATCGGCCGCTGTAACAACCCTATAATATTTAACTCAGCTTTGGTGCCTCCAACCAAGCCTATGAGCGCAATGCTTCCGCCAACCTTAACCGCCTGTGCTGTTTTAGCTAATTCAGTCCCAACTATCTCCAGCGCAACATCAACGCCTTCACCGTTCGTATAGTCCAGCACCTGTTGCTGCCATTCAGGGTTCTTTTTATAGTTAATGGTATAATCTGCACCCAGTGCCTTGGCCCTTTCCAGCTTTTCATCAGACCCTGAAGTGATGATTACGCTTGCGCCTGCTGCTTTGGCAAACTGCAAACCAAATAGGGAAACACCGCCGGTACCCTGCAGCAATACAGTATTGCCCTGAATCAGGTTGCCTACATTGAACAATCCCTGCCAGGCAGAAATACCAGCGATGGGAACTGAGGCAATTTCTTCAAAAGTAAGGTTAGCAGGCGCTTTCACTATACCTTTTTCAGTTACTATAATATATTCCGTAAAAGCTCCGCCAAGGGTTCTGGCTTCAAAGGTAGTATATGACTCTTTTATAGGGCCGGCTTCCCACTCCCGCATAAAATGGGTGGATACGATGTCGCCCTTCTTAAATAAGGTGATCTCGTCCCCAACAGCTTCAACAACCCCTGCCGCGTCACAACCCAGGGGATAAGGATATGGAATGGGAAAATCGCCCCGGGCAAGCATCAGGTCCACATAGTTTAATGAAAAGGCTTTAATATGCACAAGTACCTCATTCGCTTTAAATTGCGGCTTTGTATATTCTTCAACCGTTACGTTTTCAAGTCCGGATGAATTTAAAATGAT
>JAQBNZ010000066.1 GCA_028288285.1 Mucilaginibacter sp. | reverse complement strand
GTTTTTTTATCTATCGGTTTACTTGAGCATGCTGCCAAAAGTAATATTACCGGTATGTATAATAATTTTTTCATGTTGTTTATATATAGTGGGTTTAGTGTGTTTGTTATTGAATTCTTCCGTATGCTCTATCTAAATCTACTTTACTTACCAAAGCATAATACAAGCTTTGTATATATTGGTTATCTGCGCTTTCAAGGGATGTTTGCGCCTGAGTAACCTCAATACTTGAGCCTACCCCCTGCTGGTATTTAATTTTTGATACCCTTAGCACTTCCCTTGCCAGCTCCTGGTTGCGTTTTTGATTGTTTAATGATTGTATACCATTAAAGTAAACAACTTTTGCCTGGCTTGCTTGTAGGCTTAAAGCATTTTTTAAACTGCTTAAGTTGTTTAAGCTTTTTTGGACAGTTATCTCTGATTGCCGCACCCTGTTTGTACGCTGAAACCCACTAAAAATGGGCACATTTAAAGTAAGGCCAATATAGCTTGATGGAAAGCTGGTATTATACAATGCGCTAAATGAATTATTTTGATATGATGATGTATAAGCGGCGTTGGCTGTAAGTGTTGGCAAAAACTGACCTTTTATACGTCTCAGATCAAACTGGCTTAACTTTAAGCTGGTTTCAAGTAATCCAAATTCAATCCTGTTTTTGTAAAACGTTGTATCGGTAACCGTTTCAGCCACATTATCATTAAGCTTTATATTATCAAGGCCATCTTTTAAAGTAAGGTTATAATCAATAGGCATACCTATCTGAAATTTAAGCAACTGATAGTTAAGTGCCAGTAACCTCAAAGTATTTTCGCGGGTAGTAATCAGGTTATTATATTGCACAGCAATACGGTCAACATCTATCTTCTCAACAAAGCCCTGTTTGTTTTGCGCGGTTGTTTGGTCTACCTGTTGTTTTAACTGAGCAATATTCGCATCTAATAATTTTATCTGTTCGTTACTTACCAAAACCTGGTAATAAGCTTTAGTAACATTTACCGATGCATCAATTTTTGAACGAGTATAGGCACGGTTATATAATTCCTTGTAAGTTTTACGACCCTGTAAACCAACAATATAGCTGGGGTCAAAAAGTAACTGGCTTGCGTTTACACCTAAGTTAGACTGGTATTTAACACCAAACTTAACAGGGATAAAAGTACCTGCTGGTGCGCCAAAAAATTCACCCGGTAATAAAGTGGTAGGTATTTTAAGGTAATCCTGAAAAGAGGCACTGCCGCTAATTTGAGGATACCCCTGACCAATTATTTCTTTAACTCTATAATCTGCACTCTTAACATCAAGACTTGCATTTAAAACAGAATCCTTATGTTCAAATGCATAATTTATACAGTCGGTTATACTAAAGTTGTAGGTTTGATTTGCCGGTTGTGCCTGCGCGAACCCCTTGAGACCGGCTGTTATGCAAATCAATAATGTAAATATTTGTTTCATTGATATATATGATAGGTTATTGTTGTGTTACTATGTTAATTATCTTACAAAAAAATCCTTTTGATTGACAGCCGTATGTCAGCAGTAGGTTTAATTGTTATTTATATTTTTATATTGATTTAATAGTTGGTGCCCTTTTATAGTACAAATTCCGTAGTTAAAATGCTCAAGCAACTGATACTGAACCCTCCATGTGCTAAACTGCGCTACCGGGAAGATACTTTGGTTAAAACCCATTTCAACCTGGTTAACCCGCATTTTAGCCAATATTTTTACATCCAGTTCCGGGCGGATAAAGCCTTGCGCAATACCCTTTGTTAAAAGCTCTTCTAATGTTTTAACCAAAAAGTCAGCCTTGAATTTTTGAAATATAGCCCAACCTTCGGGATGATACTTTTGAAGATCATGAACCACAATTGGGTTAATCCTTGAGAATATCTCTTCAGAAGTTTTCATCATATTTATCATCTCTTCTATCACATTTGCCGAATCTTCAATAATCTGCAGGATTTGACATTCATCGTCGGCTATCTTTTTGTTAACCAGCGCCATTACCAGATCATTTTTATCGCTAAAAAAATGATAGATGGTTTTTTTTGACATACCCAGGTGCTTGGCTATATCATCCATGGTCACGCTTTTAATACCTGCTTGTAAAAACAGGTCTTCAGCACCTTGAATTACCCTATCTATTTGACTGTTTGACATTATGGGTCAAAACTATGGAAACATTTTTAGATTTCAAAGTTTCCATTATAAATTACTTTAATGATAATAGCCAATGATAGAGTGACGACTCTTCAGCGGCGTCCCTCCGCAATATGCAAGCAACGATATTAAGAGGCGGCCAGATGCCTTATAATAATTGCCACTCGGCTGGAGCCGAGCGGCTGCATGTTTTTTTCCACAAAAGACTATCTTTGCAAAAAATGATTACATGGAATTAAATTCCCTTACCTCTATATCACCTATCGACGGTCGTTACCGTAACACTACCAAAGAACTTGCTGCTTATTTTTCAGAATTCGCTCTGATCAAATACCGTGTATTCATTGAAATTGAATACTTCATAGCTTTGTGTGAGCATCCTTTAAAGCAGTTACGCAATTTTGACTCAGATGTAACACATATGTTACGGGCTATTTTTGAAAACTTTTCTGAAGAGGATGCAACGGCAATAAAAGACATTGAAAAAATAACCAACCATGATGTTAAAGCGGTTGAGTATTTTATCAAAAAAAAGTTTGATGAACTGGGATTGGAAGAGTACAAAGAGTTTATCCACTTTGGCTTAACCTCACAGGATATTAACAACACAGCTATACCCTACTCCTTTAAATTAGCTATTAACGAGGTTTACCTCCCTACGTTTACAGAATTGGTTAATCTGTTAAAAAAATACACTGCCGATTGGGATACAATACCTATGCTGGCACATACTCACGGGCAACCGGCATCGCCAACACGCCTGGGCAAAGAGATAAATGTATTTGTTGAGCGTTTACAAAATCAGTTAAACCTATTAATAGCTGTTCCTTATTCTGCCAAGTTTGGCGGGGCAACCGGTAACTTTAATGCCCACCATGTAGCTTATCCGGATACCGACTGGAAAGCTTTTGGCAATCATTTTATTAATGATATTTTAGGATTGAGCCGTTCGCAGTTCACTACCCAAATAGAGCATTATGATAACTTTGCCGCCCAGTGCGATGCTTTAAAAAGGATAAACAATATCCTGAGAGATTTGGACAGGGATATGTGGGCTTACATCTCCATGAACTTTTTCAAACAAAAAATTAAAGCCGGCGAAGTTGGATCATCGGCCATGCCACATAAAGTTAACCCAATTGATTTTGAGAACAGCGAAGGTAACCTGGGAATAGCCAATGCCTTATTTGAGCATTTAGCAGCTAAACTGCCTATTTCTCGCCTGCAGCGCGATTTAACAGACTCTACTGTATTGCGTAATATTGGTGTACCGGTTGCGCATACCCTTATCGCATTTAAATCAACCATAAAAGGATTAAATAAATTGTTGCTGAACGAAGCGGCCATTAACGCCAGTCTTGAAGCTAACTGGGCCGTGGTTGCAGAAGCTATACAAACCATACTTCGCCGCGAGGGCTATCCAAACCCATACGAAGCTTTAAAGGAGCTTACACGCACTAATACGCAGGTAAACGCACAAACTATAGCGGAGTTTGTTGATACTTTGCAGATAAGTGATGCTGTAAAAGAGGAGTTAAAAGCCATTACACCGCAGAATTATACAGGGATTTAGACCCGATGTGCAGATTATAGATATGCAGATGTGCAGATGACTTGCAAGGTTTTCATCTGCACATTTGAAATTTGCACATCTGCATATCTTCATTCCTCTGTCAGTGTGGAGTAAAACTAAGAATAACAGGATAGAACAATCAAAAACCTGATTACATTTGTTATCTATTAAAAAGTACAGCCATGAATATCAGCGTATATACAGAATCTACTCCTAACCCGGCAACAATGAAGTTTATTGTAAACAAGTTGTTGATTAATGGTAGTGTGGATTATGCAACAAGAGAAAGTGCCGAGGCATCTCCTTTTGCAAAAGAATTATATAAATTTTCGTTTATTAATGGTGTTTTCTTCGCCAGTAACTTTGTTACGGTTACTAAAACCGAAGGCAGCGAATGGGGCGACATTGAACCGATACTGAAAGAGTTTGTAAAAGGTGCAGTTGAATCTGAATTAAAGGTTCAGGTAGTAGAGCAAGCTACGGATGTTGATTTTGAAGGTACCGATACCGAGATAAAAATACAGCAGATACTGAATGATTACGTTCGCCCGGCGGTTGAGCAGGATGGCGGTGCTATTAGCTATCGCTCGTTTGATGCAGGTGTGGTTACTGTAGAGCTTCGAGGTTCATGCAGTGGTTGCCCGTCATCAACTATCACACTAAAAGCCGGTATAGAAAACCTATTGAAACGAATGGTGCCAGAAGTTACCGAAGTGGTATCTGAGGCATTATAATCTTATTAAAAAAATTAAATTTTTGAAGCATCAATTGCCCGGCAGTTGATGCTTTTTTATTGAATGGAGTTTTTTAATACCAGATGGTATTTACCCGTTTATTCGGGCAACTTTTTAGAGATTTTTGGAGATTTTTAGAGGTGTTTCAGGCAAAATACTTCTGAATGTACTGTAGCATCTCTCCGGTTATCTTGCTGTTTGTCGCCAAAAGTTCCCGGGTATTTATTACTTCGGGGCCGCCTTTAAAATTCACTACCTCTCCCCCTGCTTGTTTTACTATTACTATTCCGGCTGCAATATCCCAGGCATTCAGGTTGTATTCATAAAAACCTTCAAACCGTCCGCAGGCAGTATAGGCCAAATCAACCGCTGCTGATCCTAAACGGCGCAGACCGTGACAGTTGCGCATTAGCTCTGTAAATAACTCAATATAAGCTTGTTGCTTAGTAAAATCGTAATAAGGAAAACCAGTGGCTATCAGACTATCGGCTATGGTTGGGCGGTTGCTTACCCTAATCTCTGTGCCATTTAAGTATGCAGGTGCATCCTGGTGCGCATAAAAACATTCGTCCTGGTTTACTTCATAAATCACTCCTAAAATCGGTTCATCATACTCTTGCAAGGCAATACTTACCGAAAAAGTTGGCAAGCCATGTATAAAATTGGTGGTACCATCCAGTGGGTCAATAACCCAGTTGTACCTGTGGCCCAATTTGTTACGGGTTTTTTCTTCAGTAATAAAACCGGCTTTGGGGAGTATCAGTTCAAGGCCTGCAACTATCTTTTCTTCGGCAGTTTTATCAACATATGATACCAAATCATTCAGACCCTTGTATTCTATCCTATCCGGGTTAAAAGTTTTTCTTTCCTGGCGGATGAACTGACCTGCTTCCTTTGAAACATCAATTACCTGGCTTATGATCTGGCTTAATTTCATGCGGTTGTTGTCTTAGTGATAAGTTGAAAGAGAATAACTTATGTATAAAATAGCTTGCTGAAAATAAGCTTAACGCAGTAAAGATCCGGGCAAGCGGTGGGTATACATTTAATTGCTGAATCATAAATTTCAGCACAATTAAATTGGCAAAAAAACCAATTACAGCAACTGATATAAATCTGATGAATTGTTTATACGCCGGTAGTTTTGACTGGTTAAATACTATATAGCGGGTCATTATAAAATTAACCATTACCCCTAAAAAGAACGATATTGATAAAGATAGTGTTGAATTACGTATGGTATATGATAATAAGCCATACGTTTTTTGCTCAAACAGGTTATGATATAATAAGTAGAAAGCAGCAATATCTACCGCGAAACCAGCACCTGCCGAAAGCAGGAACCTAACCGCAGGGCTTTTGGTTATTTTACTCCAAAGCTTTTCAGCCATGTTTAACAGGTAATGCTTTGTACCGGTTTTGGCCGGTAACTACTAAAGCAATCCCGCCAACAACCATAATTAATGATATCATCTCTGCCTGGGTAAAAGGTATTCCGGCTACGTGGTACCGAGTGTTTACCCTTATTAACTCAATAAAAAAGCGTTCAACACCGTTCAATATCATGTATATACCAAACAATACACCAGGTGCTTTTATCTTATTGCGAATACTCCATAAAAATAGAAACAATAATATGCAAATTACTGATTCATAAAATGATGTAGGGTATACCGGAAGTTTTAATTCATTACAAAATTTACCTACACAGTTAGGTATTAAATTACCTGGATCTGCTTCATTAACGTTATGCGGAAACTTAAACGACCACATCCAATCCGGTGCCCAGCTTAACCATCCCGGTTTTGGTGCAAGATTAGGAATACCCCAATCTCCATCTCCAGACATTTGGCAACCCACGCGGCCAAGGCCATAGGCAAGCATCATACCTGTTGCACCAATATCCAGCATGTTTAAAGGCTTAATGCCGTGTTTATAAGCTATATATAATACGGCAGCGCCGCCGCAAATTAATCCGCCATAAAAAGTTAAACCGCTAAAACCTACCAGCATACCTACCGGATCGGCAATAAACTCATTCCAGTTTTCTAAGCCGTTAAACAGTTTAGCTCCGGCAAAGCCCCAAAAAGCCGCCCACACTAAAAGACTACTCATTAATTCATGCGGATGTACAGTAACCCTACGGGTTTCGGGTTTGGCTAGTTGTTGCTTTTTGCTTTCGTAATATGCCCAGTATGCAAAGCCTGCCGCGAATAATATACCGCCTAACCAGCTGCCGCGCAGTGATAAAAGAAAAGATTGCGGATCATTTATCAATGCCGAATAATGCATTACTGCATCTACAACTTTAAATCCTAAAATAAATCCAAATACGCCATTGCCAACCAGGTCGCCAATTGATGCAGGTGCACCAACAACTATTGTTTTTTCAAAAGGATGTATATAGCCTAAACGCTCTTTACGCTTAAATTCTTCGGCAAAAGCCCAGTATGCAGCTATAAAAGCAAGTGCTACAAAGAAGCCAAAGGTTTGTATAGGTAAGGGGATATTAATGCCTGTAAGATATTCGATCAGCGAAGAAAGGGTTGGAAACATAAGCAAATATTTGTGAGGCGAATATAGGAGTTAATGCACTAATATTTCTTCGCTTTCTGTTATTTCAACATCACCATCCGGTGAAATTTTGGTTAAATGAACTGTCCTTATCTCATTTACTAATACAGGATCATACTTCACTTTTACCTTTACATAGTTACGTGTAAAGCCATGCATAAAACCATCTTTTATATCACCCTCAAACAAAACCTCTTCCGCCTTATTCAACTGTGTTTCATAAAACGCACGGCGCTTTTTATCAGATAATATATGCAGCATTTTACTCCTATCGACACGGGTTGAGCCGGGTACTGTCCCGCTCATTTCTGCCGCAGGTGTGTTTTCCCGTTCAGAATAGGTGAATACATGTAGGTAAGAAACGTCAAGATCATTCAGAAAATTATAGGTATCGATAAAATCTTCTCTTGTTTCACCCGGGAAACCAACTATCACATCAACACCTATGCAACAATCAGGCATTACCTGTTTTATTTTAGCAACCCTGCTGGCGTATAGCTCTCTTTTATATCTACGGCGCATCAGGCCAAGTATTTTATCAGACCCTGATTGCAATGGAATATGAAAGTGCGGCACAAAACGTTTTGAGGTTGATACAAACTCAATTATCTCATCGCTAAGCAAGTTTGGTTCAATAGATGATATGCGTATCCTGTCAATCCCCTCTACTCCATCCAGCGCCTTTACAAGATCAAAGAAGCGATCTTCGCGCTTGCCCTCTCTAATGCCGAAATCGCCAAGGTTAACACCTGTTAGTACAATCTCTTTTACACCCGATGCAGCAATATCTTTTGCCTGCGCTATAACATTCTCAATGCTATCGCTACGACTGCTGCCACGTGCCAGCGGAATTGTGCAGAATGTACATGAGTAATCACAACCATCCTGTACTTTCAGAAAAGTACGGGTGCGGTCGCCAATAGAGTATGATGGTATAAACTGGTTGGCTTCAGAAACAGGCTGATTATACACAATGGCTTTAGGCCTCTTGGTAAGGTCGGTGATATGATCAACTAACTGGAATTTCTCCGCAGCGCCTAAAACCATATCAACGCCGGGTATTTCGGCTATTTCTTTTGGTTTTAACTGAGCGTAGCAGCCAACAATAGTGATGAATGCGTTTGGAGATATCTTAAGTGCTTCTTTAACTATTTTTTTACACTTTTTATCGGCATTCTCAGTTACTGAGCAGGTGTTAATTACATACACGTTGGGTGTATCAGTAAAATCAACCGTGTCAAAACCAGCCTGTGTGAACAGGCGGCCAATAGATGATGTTTCTGAATAGTTCAGCTTACATCCAAGTGTATAAAAAGCAACTTTCTTATTCATTTTAAAGCTGCAAAGATAATAATTATTGATTTAATGAATTGGCGACTTAGTGAATTGAATGTAAAAGGAATTATTAAATGGCTTATTTGCTCAACAATCACTAATTACATCCCTTCCCACCTGTAACTTTCGTTCTCCAATCCTATCAGGTCAATAACACGGTTTACAACCGTCATGGCCAGTTCTTCGATAGTTTTGGGTTTGCTGTAATACGAGGGTATTGCCGGACAAATAATGCCGCCAGCCTCTGTAACTGTTTGCATATTACGAATATGAATAAGATTGAGTGGTGTATCGCGGGCTACCAATATCAGTTTGCGGCGCTCTTTTAAAATTACATCAGCAGCCCTGCTTATCAGGTCGTCAGATACACCTGAAGCTATGCGTCCCAAAGCACCCATAGAGCAGGGAACAATAACCATTGTATCAAACCTTGCCGAACCTGACGCAAACGGCGCCATAAAATCCTTTTTGTCGTATGTTTTAAATGGATAATTGTCGTGGCTGACATCATCCAACTCAAACTCCCATACCAGTTTGGCATTGTCGCTCATTACAACGGCAACTTCGGCAATCTGCGCCTGCAACTGCTGTAGCTTATCCAGTAATAATTTGGCGTAAATAGATCCGCTTGCACCGGTAACAGCAACTACAATTTTTTTCTTCATCATGTTATAGGTACAAATAAACGGAACAAAAGTTACAGGCACAAAAAAGGGTCGAATAACTCGTACCCGACCCTACATCTACCTATGAAAAACATGCCCTTTGAGCGGGCAATACAAATATAATAGTGTTTTTCTAATTACTAAACAATTTATTAAAATAAATTTAACCTGCAGTTTCGAAATTTTTCTCTATAAGCGTTTGGATGATACCGTCAACCATACCTACTGAAGGGACATAAATGCTTTTTATCCCGGCGCATTTTAGTACGGTTAAATATAACTCGCAAGCCGGAATTATTACGTCTGCCCTATCCTGATTCAAGCCCAGTACATTTATACGGTCTTTTAATGAAAAGGAATTTAGATAATTATAAAGCGCTTTCAATTTAACATAAGACAAAGGCTCACTGTTATCCTTCTCTCCGGAAAGCTTGTAAAGCTTGTTGATATTGCCACCTGTACCTATGCCAAAAATATTTTTTTGTGACCGTGTATGTTCGCGGATAAAGTTTTTCATTTCTGTCCAGGTTTCGTCTTTGTCCTGGTTATCTAAAATACGGATAGTGCCCAGGTTAAATGATTGAGAAGCTAACATCTGTTCACCGCTAAACAGAGATAACTCTGTACTACCACCGCCTACATCAATATAAAGATAGTTTTTCCCTTTGTCTATATTCACTTCGGCATGGCTGGCGTAAATTATCTTAGCTTCGTTTTGCCCATGTACAATTTCAAGATCAATACCGGCTTCTTCCTTTATCCGGTTAGCCACTTCCTGGCCGTTAACCGCCTCGCGCATGGCCGATGTAGCACAAGCCATATAGTCGGTAACTTTAAAAACGTCCATCAGGTTACGAAACGCCTGCATAGATTTAATCAGGTCGTTCGCCTTCTTGTCTGATATTCTTTTGTTCAGAAAAGCGTCATCTCCCAACCTTACAGGCACACGTAATAAGGTATTCTTTTTGAAGGAGATAGAACCATTGTTCTCAATAATTTCTGCAATCAAAAGCCTTACTGCGTTTGATCCTACATCGATGGCGGCGTATCTCAATTTATTGTGTTTTTATGTTTTAGGTAGTTATAAATGTCTATTTGAGCACGGGTTAGCAGCTCGGCTTTTGTTTTATGATACTTGTTGGTATGTGTAACCGTAATATCCCTTGCTTTAGTGTTATCGTTTAGTTGAATATTAATTATATCTCTTATTTCTTTACGCAGGTCTTCATCATATATGGGGAAACCCACCTCAACCCGGTTATCAATATTTCGGGTCATGAAATCAGCAGATGTCAGGTAGATAAGTTCTTTACCCCCATTGCAGTAAATATGTACGCGGGCATGTTCCAGGTATTTATCAACTATACTTACCACCTCAATATTTTCACTGTAGCCTTTAACCCCCGGTATTAAGCAGCACATGCCGCGAATGATCATTTTAATTTTTACCCCTGCATTGCTGGCCTGGTACAGTTTGGCTATTAACTCTTCATCGGCCAGGCTGTTCATTTTAAGTATCATATAAGCACCCTTGCCTGCCCTGGCATTCTTAATTTCGTTATCAATCAGCTTATAAATTGCCGGGCGCGAATCAATGGGAGATACAATTAAATGCTTTAAATCTTTAGGCAGCAGGCTTTTATTCAGTGCCCGGAATATATATACAAGATCTGTAGTTATATTTTTATTGGCTGTTAAAAGTGTATGATCGGCATATATAGTGGCCGTTTTTTCGTTGTAATTCCCCGTAGACAGGCAGCCATAATGAAACGGCTTTCCTTTTTCCATACGGGTTACCAGGCAAACTTTTGAGTGTACTTTGTAGCCATCAATACCATATAGTACGTTTACACCTTCTTCTTCCAGGCGGTTGCTCCAGTAAATATTATTTGACTCGTCAAACCTGGCGCGCAATTCAACCAGGCAGTTAACCTTTTTACCGTTTTTAGCTGCGTTTATTAATGCATGAATGATCTTAGAGTTCTCAGCTAAGCGATATACTGTAATGCTTATCTCTTTAACCTTTGGGTCTATAGCTGCTTCACGCAAAAAATGAATAATATAATCAAATGATTGATATGGAGTGCTGATCAGGAAATCCTTTTTAGCGATCATGCTCATCAGGCTTTTGCCGAATGATAATCCGTTAACCGGTAAGGGAATGTTCTTATTGTATTGCAGATCGGCCCGGCCAACGTTAGGGAATGATATAAAATTTTTAAAGTTATGATAGCGGTTACCCGGTATTAGGTTCTCACCGGCTACTTTCATTTTTTTAACTAAGTACGATAACATATCCAACGGCATTTCTTTATCATACAATAAACGCATTGGTTTGCCTTTACGTCTTTTTTGTAGACTTTTTGCCAGCGAATCAATAAACTTTACGCTTACTTCTTTATCCAGATCAAGTTCGGCATCACGGGTAAGTTGTAATGAATAAGCCTCAATGTTATCATGATCAAATATGAAAAAAATATCTTCGAGGCTATATCTGATAATATCATCAAGCAGAATGATAAATTTCAAATTATGGGTATCAGGCAGCACTAAAAAGCGAGAAAGATTATCAGGAAATTCAATGAGTGCGAATCTGGATTTTTTATTTTTGGTAAGTTTTACAAAAAAGTAAATTGCCCTATCGCGAAGTTCAGGTAAAGGCAAATTATCATCCAGCATGATAGGTACAAGTGTGGATAGCAGCCTCTCCCTGAAAAAGTTTTTCACAAACGTACCACGGGTTACATTCAGCTGCTTATCGTTAAGTAAAAATATCTTTTCTTCGGCAAGCTCTTTAACAATAATATTTTCATACAAGTTGTTAAACTTCCGTTCCTGCTTTACTACTATGTTTTTAATTTGGGTTAAAAGCTTTTTTGGGTTGTAACCTAAAATTTCCTTTGCTTTTACATTAAGGTTGGTAAGCCTGCTTAGTGTTGCTACTCTTACCCTGTAAAACTCATCAAGGTTTGATGAAAATATGGCCAAAAATTTTATCCTTTCTATCAGGGGCACTGTTGGGTCGGCGGCTTCCTGCAAAACCCTGTCATTAAAGTATAACCAGCTAATTTCCCTGTTTATCAAAGGAATTTTTTTTATATCCATAGAATATGCTGTTTTAACAGCCTAATTGGCAAATTTGCTTATTTATTTGTTAAATTTATATTAACTAATTGTATTTAATATGTTTTGTTTGTTAATAATTACGGCTTATAAAAATCTTACAGTAGCTTTGCATTCTCAATAAAACACCTAACATTATGCCTTCATTTGATATAGTAAGCAAGATAGACGGACAAACATTGGATAACGCTATAAACGTAGCCAAAAAAGAAATTTTGAACCGTTATGATTTTAATGATTCAAAAAGCACTATAGAGCTGGACAAAAAAACCAACGAGATACACATATTAACTGAGAACGATATGCGTGTTAAGGCCATACAGGATGCCATTATTAGCCGTATGGTTAAACAGGGTCTTGACGCTAAAGCGCTTGATTTTGGCAAGGAGCATTTTGCATCAGGTAATATGATACGTAAAGAGATAAAGGTCTTAGAAGGCATTGATAAAGAGGTTGCCAAAAAGATAGTTAAGAAGATTAAAGATAGCGGCCTTAAAGTACAGGCGTCTATTATGGACGACCAGGTTCGTGTTCAGGCCAAAAAGATAGATGATTTGCAAGCTGTGATTAGCCTTTGCCGTACTGAAGATTTTGGCCAGCCGTTACAGTATATTAACATGCGTGCATAATAGCCTCACCTAATCCTCTTCAAAGGAGAGGACTTGAAAATATTGCTTCTGTCTCCCTTCTCCTTTAGAGAGGGCTGAGTAAGGCTAAAAAAACGAAGGCCGCTCCTGTTACAGAGCGGCCTTCTCACTTAACTAACCTTATTATGAAAACAATTTTAAATTACTTTATAGCTATTTCTCTTGATTGAAATTTAGCTTCTTCTCTTTTTGCAACTGTTAATCTCAATATACCGTCGGTATAGTCAGCTTCAATTTTTGAATGGTCAGCAGTATCAGGTAATGTAAATGACCTCACAAATGAATTGTAGCTGTATTCGCGCTTGCTGAATTTTTTAGTTTCAGTATTATTCTCGCTTTTCTTTTCTGCTGATATTGTTAAAATATTTTTATCAAGGTTGATCTTAAAATCTTCCTTTTTTAAGCCAGGTACAGCTAACTCTACATGGAATTCGTTATCGTTCTCATAAATATTAACTGCCGGTACACGTACAACTAATTTATCACTTAAGAAAGTGTCGTTCAATAATGAGTCAAAAACATCATTAAAGAATGGGTTACTGGTGTTTTTTAGTCCGTTGTTAAATTTTACTAAAGTCATGGTTTTTATCCTCCTAAAATTTTTATTTGTTAACTTCGTTAGTGGATAATCAACTGTTATACCAACAGGAT
>JAQBNZ010000215.1 GCA_028288285.1 Mucilaginibacter sp. | reverse complement strand
TACTGCCGCAGCCTTTTTTAGCAAATAAACTTTTGTACATAATTCGGCCTACGTAAAAAACCGCTGCAATAAATATTAAAATTATAATAATTGCTTGTATGTTCATGCTGCAAAATTAACACTTTATATTAATACGTACATACTATTAAAATAGTATAAGATTATTTATGCATAAAGGCAATTGTGCCACCTACCCAGTCAAAATCTTTATTGTATCTAACGCCTATCATTTTACCACGGCTTAGCCTTGCCAGGTTAACCGCAAGAGTTGGGGCAGCATCGCCATCGGGCCATAAGTATAACAAACGAATCTCTACTTTTACCCCGCCATCCGGTGCTTGCAGTATAGGTTCATAAGATACTTTTTCCTGTAAGATCCAGTTCTCCGGGTCCTTGATTTTTTCGATATCACCATCCATAATGTCAATAATAACACCCTGTCCGGAAAAGCTGAACAGTGGCTTTAAAACATAATTCTCCAAGTCATGAGGCACCTCTTTTAACTCATACAGGAATTGTGTTTTGGGGATATGATCGCCTTCTAAAAAAGGCATAGTGAATTTACTGATGCGATAGAACCAGTTGGGATGGGTTATCCATTCCACATCAAGCGGTTGGCGAATATCAACCACCTTAGTAAATATGTCCTGATCGCTTTCTATTTCATCAAATATTAAACGGTTGTATATGCGGCGGATACGTTTCTTTTCTCCTTCGTTCATATAAAAGAGCTGATCGCCCTCCTGTATCAGGTCGGCAAGGGATATTACGGGTGTGCCTATATAACCTTCTGTAATATAAAAATCAACAGCGGTTTTTTGGTTGGGAGCCTCCACATCCATAATCACCACTTCGTTGGGCTGATAAGGGCCAATGATGGTTTTTTTGAGCAGATCTAAATAACTGCTTTTACTTAGATCATTAAAGTAAATGGTTTGATTGCCATGAATGTTAAAAGTGTGCCGGTAGTTTTCGGCCAGGTGTACCTGGAAACCATATAACGACGGGAAGCCCTGCATCTCTATCAGCTTTGGCACAATGTTGTCAGCCTCATCTTTACAAACTCCAAAATCAAGCGCTATAAAGTGGGGATGACCATTCTCATTAGCTACCCGCCATTTATCGGGTACGGCTCGTTCACTTAGCTCTTTAAAATTTGGTTTCCGGATTGTGGCAATTATTTCGTTACCGGCATGTACCAGCTTTTCCTTAAAATCGTCCGTTAAAAATACAGGCGTTTCTGCAATGCGAAATTCAATAGGGTTTTTAAGGCCGGTGTTCAGGTCCACTAAAAAATCAGCATACTTTTCTTCTGTGAAATTTTCGTTGTAAGTTTTTCTGGCTGATGGGTTCATAAGTTAAGTATCTTTAAAAAATATCATCCTGAACGATAGCGAATGATCTACTTACGTTCACTCAGTGCTTTTATTATCGCATCTCGACAGATACTTCACTGCGTTCAGCATGACAAACATTTTTATATTAGCCCTTTGTCATCCTGAGGAACGAAGGATCTCTCCGTGTTTAATTAGCACTTTATTATCGTATCTCGGCAGATACTTCACTGCGTTCAGCATGACAAATATTTTAAACTGCCCCCTTGTCATCCTGAGGAACGAAGGATCTCGCCGCGTTCAATTAGCGCTTTTATTATCGCATCTCGACAGATACTTCACTGCGTTCAGCATGACAAATATTTTAAATTGTCCCCTTGTCATCCTGAGGAACGAAGGATCTCTCCGCGTTTAATTAGCACTTTATTATCGCATCTCGACAGATACTTCACTGCGTTCAGCATGACAAATATTTTAAATTGTCCCCTTGTCATCCTGAGGAACGAAGGATCTCTCCGCGTTTAACTCGCCGCCGTTTCTGTAATAGATACGAGTGGCCATTCCATTACCTCACTATTTAAGAAAGTCCAATTTGGGTTTTCTTGTTCTATTAAAGTTATCTTTTTTGCCCTTGTCCAACCCTTTATCTCTTTTTCACGTTCAATCGCATGATTTATGTACTGATGTCTTTCGTAATATACTAAATAGAAACACTTGTATTTAGATGTAAAACTATTTCCTTGGCCAATATCAAATAGTGTTGCCGTAAACGAATGTCTAAATCATTTGAAACGCCAGTGTATAACACTTTCCTGTTATAGTTTGTGAGGATATAAGTAAAATAATTATGTTGTTTCATAGATATTGTTCATTACAAGGTAGCGATCAGATGCTTCACTGCGTTCAGCACGACAAATGTTTTTAAATTACCCCTTTGTCATCCTGAGGAACGAAGGATCTCTCCGTGTTCAATTAGCGCTTTTATTATCGCATCCCGGCAGATACTTCACTGCGTTCAGCACGACAAATGTTTTTAAATTACCCTTTTGTCATCCTGAGGAACGAAGGATCTCTCCGTGTTCAATCAGCGCTTTTATTATCGCATCTCGACAGATACTTCGCTATCGCTCAGTATGACAAGTTTTAAATTGCCTTATTTAACCCCTTTGTCATCCTGAGGAACGACGGATCTATTCGCCGATAGATCCTTCGCTATCGCTCAAGATGACAATGTACTTTAGTATTGCCTCGTCCAAAAAGTTAGGGATAATTGTATTTTGTGTATGCTCTATCTTATCCGGTTCATCCAGGCGCTCTATCATTTCTTTGTATTTGCCTTCGCCATGCTCGTTTACTACCTCGTCTTTTTTATGCTCGCGTTGTAGCATCAATTTCATCCCTGTGGCATCTGCTTCCGGGTGAAACTGGGTAGCTATAAAATATTCATTAAAACGGATGGCCATTAATGCACGCGGCAGATCAACATGTGGGCGCTCTTTTTCAAGAGCCAACAGTTGTATGCCTAATTCTTTAAATCTGCTTATGTTTGGATTAATTACCTGCCAGCTACGTGAGTCTACTGCGTAAAATGGATCAGCTAACCCTTCAAAAATCTGGTCATGCTTGCCTGCTTCGGTCGTATGAATGGGTAAAACCCCAAATGATGGTGAACGCCTCAAATTAACATCACCCAGGCCATACCTGCGGCACATAAGCTGGAAAGAATGGCAAACAAAAAGCACATGCTTTTTCTGCGGATTGCTGCTTTGGTTATGCGCTTCCAGTTTATCTATCAGCTGGAAGTATTTTTTCTCCCATTCCGTTCCCTCGCTAACCAGGGGATCGCCCGGGCCACCGCTTGATATGTAAACATCAAAGTTTATATCCGGTACCTGCACTTTGCGGCGCACATCAAAAACTTCGTATGTTAAATTAAGATTATGCTTAACCTTATAGCGCTCCAATATATCACGGAAACCGCGCATTCCTTCATTTGCAATGCCATCATACAAGTCCAGTATGGCAACCCTTATTTCCGGTTTATCTGTATTCATTCTCTTTTTATATCCCTTTTAATGTTTGTGATGTTATATAATCCACCACATCTTCAAAGTTATTATTTTGGTTGTAAACGGCCAACTGCCTGTCGGCACCGGTACCATTTTCCAGTATCTTAAGCGTATATTGCAAATCATCACGGCAACCCAAATCGTCTACCACATCGTCAATAAAATCAAGCAGCTCCAATATAAGCGCGCGGGTATTTACCTCAAGTTCTTTTCCAAAATCTATCATTTTACCGTCTATACCATAACGTGCAGCGCGCCATTTATTTTCGTTTATCAAAGCCCGGTTATAAGTAATAAATTTCATGTTCTGCTGGCGTAATTTGTACAGCTTGGCACAAATACACTGGAAGAGGGCCACAAATGTCATGGTCTCATCTATCAGCATTGGGCAATCACACACCCTAAATTCGATTGTCTCGAAAAAGGGGTGAACCCGTAAATCCCACCATATTTTTTTGGCATTATCAATACAATTGGTTTTTACCAACAGTTTAACGTAATTATCGTAATCTTCAATACTGGCAAAATAATCAGGGATACCCGTACGCGGAAACTTATCAAACACCTTGGTTCGGAACGATTTATAACCCGTATTACGCCCTTCCCAAAACGGCGAATTTGTTGATAGTGCATACACATGCGGCAAAAAGTACCTTGCCTGGTTGGCAATATGTATAGCCATATCCCTCGACTGGATACCTACATGCACATGCAAACCAAAAATAAGGTTTGAGCGAGCGGCCTCCTGTAGCTCATCTACTATCTCAAAATACCTCGGATGATCTGTTATCAACTGATGTTGCCAGTGCGAGAACGGATGCGTACCCGCCGCCCCAATGCGCAGGCCAATATCACCTGCCAAATGTGCCACGGTTGTGCGTAGTTTGCCAACCTCTTTACGAGCCTCTTCGGTATTGCGGCAAATGTGAGTGCCCACCTCCACAACCGCCTGGTGCATCTCGGCCTTTACCTGGTCCTCGTGAATTTTTTGTGCGCTATCAACAATTTTTTGCTCATGCGATTTCAGCTCCCTGGTAACAGGGTCAATCACCATAAATTCTTCTTCAACACCTAAGGTAAACTTGTTCATAATTTGGTTAGAGATTATGGTTTAATATCTTCCGTTGTAGTTAACTCACCCGGTAATTGCTTCGCTCGACCACTCTCTTTCCGCTTGCGGAAAAAGGGCTTTAAATTTCTTTATCCTCTCTACTTTGTAGAAAGGGTCGACCAGCATAGTGTAGTCGGGGTGAGTACAATTTAACTATTTCTCAGCCTTTTTCATCGAGACGGACTTTGCTTTTTTAGGTCTCAGCTTAACTTCCTCCTCTATAGCATGGTCCATTGGGCTTACAGAAACGTTTTTGGCTTTAGTAGCTTTTGCAGCAGTAATTAATGGTGACCCTGCTACGCTTGCTCTTACATACTGACCCCAGGTTAAGTTGTCACTGTCGTCTTTTTGTGCTTTAGCACGCTCAATGGCATAAGTAGCAGCGGTTTCAACCACCCACTCAAAATTGTCCTGGCCAACGCTGGTTACTTCGGCATCAGGGGCAGGGTTGCAAAAATCAATGGCGTATGGGATGCCATCACGTACAGCAAATTCAACCGTGTTAAAATCGTAACCTAAATACTGGTTTAGTTGCAATACATATTTGGTGATGGTATCCAGCATTTTTTTTGATGCGGGTGCCTTGCCATGGTCATAACGCAGGTGGTGCGGGTTGCGCGGCTCATACTGCATAATGCGTACATGCTTGCTGCCTATACAATAACAGCGAAAATAATCGTCAAAAACAATCTCTTCCTGTAGCAGCATTACCAACTGGTTAGTTTGGGCGAATTTGTCCCAAAGGTCTTGCCTGTCGCTTATTTTGTAAACATCGCGCCAGCCGCCACCATCAAACGGTTTCATATAAGCCGGGAAACCTACGTAATCAAATATCGCATCCCAATCTAACGGGAAAGCCAGGTTACGGAAAGATCTGTCGGTTGTGCCATTGGGGTGGTCTTTTGATGGCAACAACGCCGTTTTTGGCACCGGAATGCCCAGTTTTACCGCTAAGGCATTGTTGAAAAATTTTTCATCGGCGCTCCACCAAAATGGGTTATTAATAACGGCGGTGCCGGTAATAGCTGCATTTTTTAAGGATGCCCGATAAAATGGCACATCCTGAGATATACGGTCAACAATTACAGAGTAACCCAACGGCTCGCCCTGCATTATCTTATCAATTCGTACAAATTCAGCCGAGATATTTTTTTCAGCCTTTTCATTTATACGATCAACAAATGCCTGCGGGAATGAGTTTTCCTGTCCAAATAAGATGCCTATTTTTTTCATGTTCTATGTTTTATAGTGTAGGTATATTTTGGTTTTAAGTTGGGAGAGTGCCAGCGGTGGTATTGATCAGTCACAGCATTTGTGTTTAATATTGTAAGATACCAGTATTGCATGTAAATGTCAACGGTATGCCAAATAATTATGTTTTAGGTACTTGTTAAAATTAATAAAGGTATTTTTGCGCTTTTTAATAATTTATATTGCCATGTACTACAGTACAGATACTGAAATGAAGATTGCTGAACAGGAACTTACAATAGCATCAAAAATACTTGAACGTGAAGTTACCTGCACTTTGCTAATGCCCGAAGAAGGCACTGTAGCAGAGCCCTTAAACTTACTATTATTGAACGACGGACAGGAGCTGGAAAACCTGAAACTGATAGAAACCCTTGAATACTTATACGAAAGAAACTGCTTAAAACCTATATTGGTTGTTGCCATACACGCGGGTGAGGAGCGTATACAGGAATACGGTATAGCCGGTAAGCCCGATTTTAAAAAACGTGGTGCCAAAGCCCACCTTTATACCCAGTTTGTAACAACTGAACTGTTGCCATTTATTAAAGAGCATACAGGCATAGAGGATTTTGCAAGCACCGCTTTCGCGGGGTTTTCATTAGGTGGCTTAACCGCGATGGATATTGCCTGGAACAATCCGGAGCTATTTGATAAGGTGGGTGCATTTTCTGCCTCGTTTTGGTGGAGGGGTAAGGACCTGACTAAAGGCTACACTAATAACGACCGTATTATGCACAGCGTTGTTAAAAACACCGCAGGCAAGCCTGAAGTTAAATTTTGGCTGCAAACCGGTACTAAAGATGAAACCGCCGACCGTAACAACAACGGGATTATTGATTCTATTGACGATACCATTGATATTATAAAAGAATTGCTTGCCAAAGGTTATGAACGTCCTGCTGATATCCAGTACCTGGAAGTTGTAGGCGGCACCCATGACCCGGTCACATGGGCTAAGGCTATGCCTAAGTTTTTAATGTGGGCGTTTGGTAAGTAGGTAAACTTCCTAATATATGTCATTGCGAGGAGGAACGACGAAGCAATCTCGTCGCATGCTAAGCGGTCATGCATTGGCTACGAGATTGCCGCGCTATCGCTCGCAATGACACATTTTTATATAGCTTGCATGTTACCCAACAATTAAGTAATAATCAAACAATTGTAAAAAGCCGTCTTCGTTTTTTAATACCGTTTCTAAACCGTATCTTTGCGCCAAATTTAGAGGCCGCATTTTATGCAAAAAATAAGAAATATAGCGATCATCGCACACGTTGACC
>JAQBNZ010000039.1 GCA_028288285.1 Mucilaginibacter sp. | reverse complement strand
CTGGTTAAGACTTAAACTCTCGTCGGTAAAATAATGTCTGTGCTCGCTCATGCAGTTTAAACAAAAGTAATATTTTTTGAATTACTTAATTAACATACTTATAACCATTTTTGCATGTGCCTTTAATAGATCATATAAGCAAATCTTTTCCGTATGAGCCAACGCCCCAGCAGCAGGAACTGTTTGGCAAGCTGCATACTTTTTTGTTAAGCGATGATGGCGACGAGTGCTTTATTTTAAAAGGCTACGCCGGTACGGGTAAAACTACCGTGTTAAGCGCGTTGGTAAAGGCATTGCCTAATTATAACCTAAAATCTGTATTGTTGGCGCCAACAGGCCGTGCCGCCAAGGTTATTACCAACTATTCTGGTAAAAAAGCATTTACTATTCATAAGCGCATCTATCGTAAAAAATCAGCTTTAAATGTTGATGAATCTTTTATGATAGCCGATAACCTAAGTGCTAATACGCTGTTTATCATAGATGAGGCCTCAATGATATCTGACGAGTTGACCGGCAACAACCGCGAAACCCTGTTGCATGACCTTGTAAACTACGTTTATAACACCAAAAACTGTAAACTGATGCTGGTGGGCGATACGGCACAGCTGCCACCTGTAGGAGCAGACGATAGCCCCGCACTGGATGAAAAATTGATGAAGGATCAGTTTGGATTGGCAATACACGCTTATGAGCTTACAGATGTACTGCGGCAGCAAAAGGATTCGGGCATATTGTTTAATGTGACCAAGGTGCGTGATATTATTCGCGAGGGCAAAGAAAATATGCCGCAAATAGTTACCAAAGGCTATAAAGATGTGTTTAGGATGGGAAGTGACATGCTGGAGGAAGGGCTGAACTATGCCTATAATAAGTATGGATATGATAGCACGCTCATCATCTGCAGATCAAATAAAAACGCCAACTTGTATAACCGGCAAATTCGTGGCCGGATATTGATGCGTGAAGAAGAACTTACGGGCGGCGACCAATTAATGGTTGTACGCAACAATTATTTTTGGCTACAGGATCAGGAAGAGGGCAGTACTGGCTTTATTGCCAATGGCGATATTGCACGCGTAAAAAAAGTCCGTCGCTTGGAGGAGATGTATGGGTTCAGATTTGCCGATGTGCAGCTTGAGTTTATTGATTACGCTGAGGACCCGGTACTGGATTGCAAAATATTGCTGGATACGCTTTACTCCGAAGCGCCTGCACTACAATCAACCGATCAGAAAAGGTTTTACCTGGAGGCAATGAAGGATTATGACCACATTCCTAACAAGCGGGCAAAGCATGAAGAGTTAAAATTAAATCCATATTACAATGCCTTGCAGGTGAAATTTGCTTATGCCATTACATGTCATAAAGCACAGGGCGGTCAATGGGGGGCCGTGTTTGTTGATCAGGGATATCTGACAGACGAAATGGTGAACACAGATTTTCTTCGCTGGTTTTATACCGCCTGCACCCGTGCCACTGATGAACTTTATTTAGTGAACTTTAATGAGAAGTTTTTTAAAGGGGGTGTGAGTAATAGGTTTTAATTTCTGCTTAATGGCTCATTAACCTAATTCGCATTGGGCAGTTCAATAGTAAACGTACTGCCTATGCCTTCCTGGCTTTTTACGCTAATTTTACCTTGGTGACTTTCAATAATTTCCTTTACAATACTTAGGCCAATGCCTGTAGATTGTTCGCCCTTAAGACCCATACGCCCTGCGCCCGAAAAGCGTTCAAATAATTTAGGCAGCATGTGTTGAGGAATACCCAAACCATGATCTTTAATATCAATAATAATCTTGCTATTATTAATATTAAGGCGCACTTCTATTTTATCATGGTCTTTTGAAAACTTTAAGGCGTTACTTAGCAGGTTATCAATCACTCGCGAGAATTTTTCCTGGTTAATATAAGCACAAGCCGGTTTTGCATTGCTTGTAAATACGATATTATTTTTGCCACCTTGTTGTATTTTCCAGGTATCTATAATACCCTGTAAAAATTTATTTATTTCTGTTTTGCTGGTATCCATAATAATGCCGCCAGTGTTTTCATCCCTGGCAGCTTCCAGCAGATCATCAATAATGGTACGGGCCTTAACACATGATTTACGAATCATAGTTAAATTATCTTGTGTATCTTCATCAATCTCTTCCATTTCCATCAGCATAGCTAATGATTCTACCGCGGCAATAGGATTACGCAAATCATGCGCTACTGTACTCAATACCTGGCTCTTAAAAGTATTGGCTTTTTCAATTTCCTGTTTCTTTTGACGGATCTCAATTATTTGCCCGTAATAGCTTGCTTTGTACGAGAAGAAATAGCGCGATGTAAGATAAAAACTGCATAGCAGTATGGCAGATATCATTTGGTTATGTGTCATTTCCGTAGGGCCCGATTGAACGTGGAAAAGCATCATAGTAAAAATCATTTCTAAACCTACCAGCAATACAATAGTTTCATACCATTCAAATATAAACAAGAAGCTTACTACGCTTAATGAGATGAGGTAAAGCGTAAGGGCATTGCTTGGATCTGATGTGGATATAAAACTGGAATACATACCACAAATAATAATATACAATGCAAAAGCAAAAACAAACAAGGCCATTTCTGCCGATGCTTTTTTTGTTTTTTTTAACTGTTGTATCAGTAGGTAGCTAAATAAATAAAAAAAAGGTGTTACAGCTATAAATATCCAATTAATGTAGTTAAACTCCGGAAAATTTTGCGCCTTTGTAATGCTTTCAGGAAACGCATAATAACATATTCTTATTACTAAATTAAGCGTTAAAAATATAAAGCTTGCTGTACGTACACTTAATAAGTTTTGATAAGTATAATAATTACGAAAAGCTGTACTGTACTTTTTGGGTAATCTGGTAAAAAAGTGGGTTTCCAATGCTTCAGTATGTAGTCTCCCAAAAATATTAAATATTTATTAACCTTATGATAATATTATTATTCCTGATTTTAATAGATAAGGCACTTCTTTGACAAAATGACTGATAAAATTTATTTTAAATGCCATTTATTCTGAAAGTAAGATGTGGCAGATGTTTTGTGCGAATATAGATACCGAATATAAAATGCTATGAATTTTAACAATTTTACCATAAAAGCACAAGAGGCCGTACAAAAGGCATCAGAAATTGCAACCGGTAACCAACAGCAAGCCATTGAAACAGCACACATACTTAAAGGATTGTTACTGGTTGATGAAAATGTTATTACTTATTTACTGAAAAAATTAAATGTTAACCTTAACCGGTTAAATGATATATTGGATGAACAGATAGCGTCCTTCCCAAAAGTCAGCGGGAGCAATGTTTACCTGTCATCAAATGTAAATTCCGCTTTACAGAAAGCAACGGCTTATTTAAAGGAATTTAAAGATGAGTTTGTATCTGTAGAGCATATTCTACTGGGCATTTTATCTGTGAATGATAAAACATCCGGTGCTTTAAAAGACTTTGGTGTAAACGAAAAAGATCTGAAGAAGGCTATTGTAAGTTTGCGCGGCGACAACAAGGTAACCGACCAGAATGCTGAAGCTACATATAACGCATTAAATAAATATGCCCGCAACCTTAATGAGTATGCCGAATCTGGCAAGCTCGACCCTGTTATTGGTCGTGACGAGGAAATTCGCCGGGTAATACAGATATTATCGCGCCGTACAAAAAACAATCCTATTTTGGTTGGTGAACCCGGCGTGGGTAAAACTGCCATTGCTGAAGGTATTGCCTTTAGAATAATAAAAGGTGATGTGCCCGAAAGCCTGAAAACCAAAACCGTTTATTCTCTGGATATGGGTGCACTTATAGCCGGCGCTAAATATAAAGGAGAATTTGAAGAGCGCCTAAAAGCCGTTATAAAAGAAGTTATACAAAGTGATGGCGAGACAATACTGTTTATTGACGAAATACACACCCTGGTTGGGGCAGGCGGTGGTGAAGGTGCGATGGATGCAGCAAACATTCTGAAACCGGCACTTGCCCGTGGCGAATTAAGAGCTATAGGTGCAACAACTTTGAATGAATATCAAAAGTACGTTGAGAAAGATAAAGCGCTTGAGCGCCGTTTTCAAAAAGTAATGGTTGATGAGCCGGATACTGCCGATGCCATATCCATTTTGCGGGGATTAAAAGAGCGCTATGAGGCCCACCATAAAGTGCGGATTAAAGATGAAGCGATTATTGCATCAGTAGAGATGTCACAGCGTTATATATCAGACAGGTTCCTGCCTGATAAGGCTATTGATTTAATGGACGAGGCTGCTTCTAAACTCCGTTTAGAAATGGACTCTGTACCTGAAGCTGTTGATGAGCTGGAACGCCGCATTATGCAACTGGAGATAGAGCGTGAGGCCATAAAACGTGAAAAGGATGACGACAAGGTTAAGGAACTAAGCGAAGTGATAGCTAACCTATCGGCGGAACGTGATTCGTTACGGGCCAAATGGCAAGGTGAGAAAGACCTGGTTGATGGTATTAACCAAAAGGTTGAACTAATTGAAAACTACAAACTGGAAGCTGAGCAGGCCGAACGTGCAGGCGACTACGGTAAAGTAGCTGAGTTACGTTACGGCAAGATTGTGGAAACACAGCAGGAAGTTGAAAAGCTAAAAGCTGCCTTATTGGAAAACCAGGAAGATAGCCGCATGTTAAAAGAAGAAGTTACTGCTGATGATATTGCCGGTGTCGTTTCCCGCTGGACAGGCATCCCGGTTAGCAAGATGATACAAAGCGAGCGCGAAAAGCTACTGAGCCTTGAAGATGAACTGCACAAACGAGTAGCAGGACAGGAGGAAGCGATTGAAGCTATTAGCGATGCTATACGCCGCAGCCGTGCCGGTTTGCAGGATAAGCGCAAGCCAATTGGTTCGTTTATATTTTTGGGTACTACAGGTGTTGGTAAAACAGAACTGGCTAAAGCACTTGCCGAATACCTTTTTAATGACGAAAATTCATTAGTACGTATTGATATGAGCGAATACCAGGAACGCCATTCGGTATCAAGGTTAATAGGTGCCCCCCCGGGCTATGTAGGTTATGATGAAGGCGGACAGTTAACCGAAGCCGTTAGGCGTAAACCATATAGCGTAGTATTGTTGGATGAGATAGAAAAAGCGCATCCGGATGTGTTTAATATTTTATTACAGGTATTGGATGATGGCCACCTTACTGACAACAAGGGCAGAGTGGTGAATTTTAAGAATACTATCATCATCATGACATCTAATATTGGCTCCCATATCATTCAGGAAAACTTCCAGGGGTTAGAGGATGATAACCGGGAAGAGGTGATAGCCAAAACAAAGAATGAACTGTTTAACCTGTTAAGGGCAACCATCCGTCCCGAGTTTTTGAACAGAATAGATGAGATCATTATGTTTACTCCATTGAGTCGTGATGAAATAACAGACATTGTTAAACTTCAGTTTAAAAAGGTACAGGAAACCCTTGCCGAAATGGGAGTAACCATCGAAGCATCAGAAGAAGCACTGGATTGGCTTGCACAACTGGGTTACGACCCTCGATTTGGTGCAAGGCCGTTGAAACGTGTTATCCAAAAGAAAATTTTGAATGAATTATCAAAACAAATATTAGCCGGTAAGGTAGATAGGGATAGTAAGATAAAGCTGGATATGTTTGATAATAACTTTGTGTTCATGAATTCAGGAGATAAGCAGGAAAAAGTTCATGAGTCATAAACATGATCTATTGCTTGTTTAAAATTTATAACTCCATCATATATTAAATATTAAAGGAGTTGCCTAACCGGCAGCTCCTTTTTCTTTTTAGATAATTTTAATTGTTTTTTTTAATAAGAGAGTGTCATTTTTCTCACGTAAAAGCTTAATAATAATTTAACAACATGTGTATAAATGCTTGTAACTTTTTTATGAGCTTTAAACGTATAATTAAAAACTAACTAAACACAATCTCACCAAAAAAACATTTATGAATTACCTTACCAAACTTAAATCTTCCGTACTTGCCTTTATGGTAACTGGTTTATTGGTCACTGGGTGCCAAAAATCTGGAGGTGTTAAAACATTAGAACCGGTTTCAGTATTAGCAGCTAATAATGCAGTTAGCGTTCAGGCTGTTTCTTTAACCGAGGGATTTGAGGTTGGTGCAACCAGCCCCAAAACAGCCTATGATGTTTCGCCAACCGGCTCATCAAGTGGCGACAATGTTACATTGTCAGGAAAATCATGGAACATGTATGATGCTTTAGTTGGCAATTTAGCTGCCGATCAAAAAGCAGGCTCATGGTCGGCACGTATACGTAACACCGGCAAAATTACAATGCTGTTTGATGTAGCAACCGGTATTAGTACGGTAACTTTAAAATCTGCAACCTATAGCGGCGATGTGGCCAGTACCTGGGGATTATTCTATTCAGTAAACGGTGGCAGCAGTTGGGTACAATCAGGCGCTGCGGTTACTACAACATCAACTTTAACATTACAAACCTTTACTATTACCCAAACAGGCAACGTTAGGTTAGAAATACGCAAATTGAGCGGCGGTACAAATCGTATCAATATTGATGATATCACCATTAATGATAATGGCGGTGGCGGTACCGGTGGTGGTACAGTACTTACAGGCAAAAAATTCCTGTTTGATGCCAGCCATTTGGAAAATGCGGGCAGCGCTGATTGGCAAATTGATGCTGACGGTACCGAAAATGTGCCGATATATACAGGCGGTATAACTGTTGAAACCAAAGCACAACGTTTCCCTACACCCTCATATACTGGTATAACTTCAACAACTGCAGAGACTTACTGGAAAGGTGCTATGTCTGCATGGGCGGTTGAACTGGTTAAAAAAGGTGAGCTGGTTGAATCATTACCTGTAGGTACTGCTATAACTTATGGCAATGCCTCAAACGTACAGGATTTGAGCAATTACGATGTATTTGTAGTTGTTGAACCTAATCGTTTGTTTACAGCTGCAGAAAAAGCGGCTATTATGAACTTTGTATCAAACGGCGGCGGATTGATTATGATTGCTGACCATACTGCAGCAACTACCGCCGGTACTGATGCTAATGGCTACAATCCATCAGATCGTGATGGTGATGGTTTTGATTCGCCCCGTGTTTGGAATGATCTGATGACCAACAATGGTATAAACAACAACAATCCATTTGGCTTTACCATTAACTATGTTGATATAAGCGAAGGTCCATCAACCAATGTTTATACAGGCGCCAATGCCAATGCAGCAAAAGTATTGAACGGTGCAGCAGGTACAGCTTCAAAACTGGCTTTCTACAATGGATCGGTTGCTACATTAACACCGGCAACCAATGCAAACGTACAGGGCTTATTTTGGCGTAACAGTGCTGTTAATGGCGGCAATGCAGGTGTTATGTCATTATTGTCAACTTATGGTACAGGCAGGATATTCTTTGTTGGTGATAGTTCGCCATCTGATGATGGTACCGGTGATACCGGCGACAATTTGTTCAATGGCTGGTCTGGTGATTCACCTTCGGGCTTTACCTCGCACCCGGCACTTCATTTAAATGGAGCGTTATGGGCTGCTAAGGCACAATAAAAGAGTTTTAGTTTCAGTTTTCGTTAATAGTGTGTAGCGGTGAGGGTAAAACCTCATCGCTTTTTTTTAGCCGCTTTGCCGGCGCTTGATTGCAAAAGATGGCCGAACGTAGCTATAACAGTCTAAGTAATCTCAAGGTAATCAACATTCAATTAGTATAATCTTAGTATAATCTAATTAATAAACTAAAACAACCTTTCTGCTTTGGGGTTTAAAGGGTATAATCCAGATCAGGAAACAAAAACATCAAAACCATGAAAAATTTTGAAACATTAGTAGATGCCACCAACGATTTAACCAAAAGAGGATATACCGCTAATTTAAGCCTTGAAGGCGATACAATAGATGACAAATCTCAGAATATTCATATGACTGCTGATGATTTTGAAATAGATGAATTTTATCGTTTCGAAGGTCAAAGTAACCCCGATGATATGGCAATAGTTTATGGTATCAGTTCATCAAAGTACAACTTAAAAGGGATACTTGTAAATGCCTATGGTACATACGCTAATGACAGTTCATCGGCTATACAGGCCAAGCTACATCATCACCAGGTTAGCGATAACCTGCATGGCAGCGACAGACCAACTCAGTAATTGCAGTTAGCAGTTTGTAGTAAGCGGCAGCATGCATTTTAAATGTAAACTGTTTACTGCAAATTGCTATCTTAATATCGCAAACCGGCAAGCAACTTTCTTCCTTTTGACTGCATGGCCGGGCCTCCGTCGCGCATCATAAATTGTACCTGGTTAGCTAATTCTTCGGCTACCCAATTGTAGCGTATACTTAAATTAAACAAAGTGTCCGCAGCAAAAACCTTAACCGCAACTTTTACTTTAGGATCTATTATCCAGTCAAAGAATTGTTCAACAACATCATCCAGATCAAGAGTTTGTAATTTTAATTTTATGGATTCGGGCGCATTGGGGGCTGTTAAATGCATCATTATGCGAGAGTACTGCCTTTTGCAGCTTTCATTGCTTACATCTTTTATGCGTCTAACAAAATATTCCAAATTTTGCATGTAGCGTTCAGGGTCATATAAAATGGTTGTATCCAGCAACCACGAAGCTCTGAAAGCAATTTGTTTATCAGAATGAAAAGTGATATCTATTAGTTCATTTAAATCAAAACCCTGTTTTCTTAATGTAACAGATAGCTTTTCAATAAATCCCTTGGTTGCATGGTCTTTTAGTTGTTTTATCAACTGTTCCTTTGTAAATTCACTATCCATTTTATAAAATAAATTTATAAAAACTTTCTTTTATTTCATTGACTTATAATTAGTACTAATATGAAATGATATTATGTCAGTTAAGCAAAAAATAAAAAAGAGAGTAAAGAAATGGTCGGCCCGGGTAACTGATACCAGTAACGCGCTCGACCTGAAAAATGATGTATTCAAATCAAAAGATCCTGAAGAAATAGCCGGCTCATTAAAAGAATCGGCCGAGAAAAGCCATCGGCGTAAAGGTTCGCCTTTCCAAAGTGCTATGTCCATGCTTAATTTTTATATCAACAGGGCAGGCAAAAATCTTACAAAAACACAAAAAAGACCATTGGAGCAGGCAAAGAATAAATTGCGCAAGCTGTATGGCAGGGAAGAAAAGTAGCCTCAATAAATTGCAACATTGCTAATTCTTTCAGCGTTTTTAGTCTTTATAACAGACAAGAATAATTATAACCTTTAAACAAAAACTATACATTTGCTGACCGTAAATTAATCGTAAATAAATGGTTAAATTCAATAAATTTAAGTTAGACAATGGCCTGCGCGTTATTGTTCATGAAGATAATACTACGCCAATGGCTGTGCTAAACATTTTATATGATGTTGGCGCCCGGGATGAAGACCCCGAACAAACAGGCTTTGCTCATTTATTTGAGCACCTTATGTTTGGCGGCTCTGTAAATATTCCACACTATGATGGTCCGTTGCAGCGGGTAGGTGGCGAAAATAATGCCTTCACCAGTAATGATATTACCAACTACTACATTACCCTGCCATCAACCAATGTAGAGACTGCATTTTGGCTGGAGAGCGACCGTATGCTAAGTTTGGCTTTTAGCGAAAAAAGCCTTGAGGTACAGCGTAATGTGGTTATAGAAGAGTTTAAACAACGTTACCTTAACCAGCCTTACGGCGATGTTTGGTTAAAGCTGAGGCCAATGGTGTATAAAAGTCACCCATACCGCTGGGCTACCATTGGCAAAACAATCAAACATATTGAGGATGCTAAAATAGAGGATGTAAAAGCCTTCTTTAAAAAACATTACAATCCGCAAAATGCCATTATGGTAATTGGCGGAGATGTAAAAACAGAAGAGGTTAAAAGGCTGGCCGAAAAATGGTTTGGGCCTATACCTGCAGGCGAGAAGTATAACCGCGACCTGCCTCAAGAAGCACCGCAACATGAGGAGCGGCGAGAAATAGTTACTGCCAAAGTGCCTTTAAATGATGTTTATATAGCCTTTCAAATGGAGGGGCGTATGGATAAAAGTTATCACACTATTGAGCTGATGTCTGACATTCTTTCGCGCGGTAACTCATCACGTTTATATAAGAGTTTAGTTAAAGATAAGCAATTGTTTAGCGAAGTGCATGCCTACATTACAGGCAGTATGGATAAAGGCATGTTTGTACTGGAAGGTAAACCATTGGAAGGTATAAGCATTGAACAGGCTGAAGAATCTCTATGGCAGGAACTGGAAAAAATTAAGACTGAAGAAGTACCTGCGGATGAACTGACCAAGGTGAAGAATAAAACAGAATCTACCCTGGTATTCTCAGAGATGTCGCTGTTAGATAAGGCTATGAATCTGGCAAATTATGAACTGATGGGCGATGCCGATGAATTTAACCATGAAACCGAAAAGTTTTTGGCTGTTACATCGGCTCAGATTAAAGAACAGGCCAATAAATTATTCAGAAAAGAAAACTCTTCTACACTAATCTATTTAGCTGAAGGCGTAGAAGAACCTAAAGCGGTTGTTACAGAATAATGCATCAAAACATTTAATATGAGCATTTTAGATAGAAAATTAGCACCCGGATTTAACGGTGTAGATAATATAAACCTGATACGGCCACAGCAAACTAAGCTGGCTAATGGCTGCAATATTTTTTCATTTAATTCTGGCGATCAGGACCTGGTACGTATTGAATGGGTGTTTGGCAATTTGCGTTTCAACCCCAAGAAACCGCTGCTAAATGTAGCTGTTAACACTATGCTTACCGAGGGTACAAGCAAATTGAATGCTGCACAAATTGCAGATAAAATAGACTTCTACGGTGCCTTTTTGCAAGTAGACTATGGTTATGATAATTCGCAGGTAATACTTTATACATTAACCAAGTATCTCAAAACAACTTTAGATGTTGTAAAGGATGTTATTACCGATTCTGTTTTCCCTGAAAAAGAATTGGAAACTTATGTGCGTAACCAACAGCAAAAGCTACAGGTAAGTATGCGAAAGAACGATTTTGTGGCCCGTCGCATTTTTAATAAAGCTTTATATGGCGAAACCATTTACGGTTTAGGCGCGGAACCTGAAGACTTTAAATCACTTACAAGGGAAGACATGCTGGCTCATTTTAAACAAATGTATCAGCCATCTAACTGTACCATAATAATTGCCGGTAGAGCTGATCCTGAAATACTGGGGGCCGTAAACCAAACTTTTGAAGGTGCCTGGGGTGACATTACATTGCCTGCTGATATTTCACAGCCGGATTTGGAGCCATCTGAAGAACGCTTTTTTTACTCGGAAAAAGCAGATGCTTTACAATCCGCTATACGTATAGGTACGCCGTTTGTAACCCGTACGCATCCGGATTTTCCGGCTTTACAGGTTTTAAACACTGTTTTAGGCGGATATTTTGGATCAAGGCTAATGGCCAACATTCGCGAAGATAAGGGCTATACCTATGGCATAGGTTCGGGCATGACCTCATTTAAACAAACAGGCGCATTCTTTATCGCATCAGAAGTTGGTGCAGATGTTTGTAAATTGGCTGTAGTGGAAATAGAAAAAGAGATCAATATATTAAAGGAAAATCTAATAGATGAGAAAGAACTTTCTTTAGTAAAAAACTATATGCTGGGTGCTTTATTAGGTAGCTTGGAGAATGTTTTTTCGCATGCAGATAAGTTTAAGAACCTGTACTTTGCCAACCTTGATTACGATTATTATGATCGTTATACTCAAACTATAAAAACTATCACTGCCCCAGAATTACAAGTTTTGGCAAATAAATACTGGGATTTTGCAGATTTCTATAAAGTTATTGTAGGAAAGTATTAAGAAGTACTGGTGATTGTAGAATTACGATTTTAGATATTGTTTTAAGAAATCAAGCTTATTTAAAATCGTAATTCTAACATAATCCATCAACCAATTGTAATCATTGTATAAATCCGTAATCGTAATTCTAAAATCCGAAATAAAAATCTATCTTTGCCTGGCAAATAATAACTCCAAATAATTATTTGCTATGCAGTTAGACCCATCCAAATTTGTCGCCGAAGGATTAACCTATGACGACGTACTATTACTCCCGGCTTATTCAGAAGTATTACCGCGCGAAGTTAACACAAGCACTTTTTTAACAAAAAAGATCCGTTTAAACATCCCGATCATTTCGGCCGCTATGGATACCGTAACCGAAGCAGGCCTGGCTATTGCCATTGCCCAGGCAGGTGGTATTGGTATGCTGCACAAAAACATGACCATTCAGCAACAGGCCGACGAGGTGCGTAAAGTAAAACGTTCTGAAAGCGGTATGATCCAGGAGCCGGTTACCTTGTTGGAAAATGCTTTACTGGCTGACGCCGTGAACATAATGCGCGAAAACAGCATTGGCGGTATCCCGGTTGTTGCTACCGATGGTAAACTGAAAGGTATCATCACCAATCGCGATTTGCGTTTCCAAAAAGACCTTACCGTACCGGTTAGCGATATAATGACCAAAACAAACCTGATAGTAGCGCCACAAGGTACAACCCTGCAGGATGCTGCCGCGATATTACAGGATAACAAAATAGAAAAACTACCGGTTGTTGATAAGGATGGTATATTGGTAGGTTTAATTACCTATAAGGATATCCAAAAAGTAAAAAACTTCCCTAACGCTTGTAAAGACGAGTTTGGCCGCTTACGTGTAGGCGCCGCCGTTGGTGTTGCTGCCGATAATATAGACCGTGTTGCCGCACTTGTTAAAGCCGGTGTAGATGTTATTACAGTTGATACTGCTCATGGCCACTCAAAAGGGGTTATTGACATGGTTAAAGCCGTTAAAAAACTTCACCCCGATTTGCAGGTTATTGCAGGTAACATTGCCACTGGAGATGCTGCCCTTGCCCTTGCCGATGCAGGTGCCGATGCGGTTAAGGTAGGTATTGGTCCGGGTTCTATCTGTACCACCCGTATTATAGCAGGGGTTGGTGTACCACAGTTATACGCTATTTATGAGTGTGCCAAAGCGCTTGAAGGTCGTGGCATACCGGTTATTGCCGATGGTGGTATCAAACAAACAGGCGATATTGTAAAAGCAATTGCAGCCGGTGCAAGTACTATCATGGCAGGTTCATTATTTGCCGGAGTAGAAGAGTCACCAGGCGAAACTATTATATACGAAGGCCGTAAATTTAAATCATACCGTGGTATGGGTTCTATCGAGGCTATGGCTAAAGGTTCAAAAGACCGTTACTTCCAGGATGAGACCGATGTGGTAACTAAACTTGTACCCGAAGGTATTGTTGGCCGCGTACCATTTAAAGGCAACATGGCCGAAGTGGTATACCAATACATTGGCGGTTTACGTGCAGGTATGCACTATTGTGGTGCTGCCAATATCGAAGACCTGCAAAAAGCTAAATTTGTACGTATCACAGCTGCCGGCATGCGCGAAAGCCATCCACACGATATTACCATTACAAAAGAAGCTCCGAATTACACAAGATAATCCTTGTGGTTAAGTAATAATATTTTTGGCAGGTGGTTTAGTTAATAAACCACCTGTTTTATTTTAAGAATATGATATTAATAGATTTTTTAAATCGTCTTAAGCAAGAATACAGCACTTTAGATCGCCTGAATCAGGATACTTATTATGGCCGCCTATCAAGTCTGTTTGTATTATTGGAACTGGATGGTGCACGTTTAGATGCGGAATATGACCTGGGTATTTCCAAACTGCTCGATAGGATGGGTGATATAAATGAGGAAGAATTGGAAACTGATCTTACGCCTGATGAAATGAAAGCGCTTATCCATAAAATAAAGTTAGGCCTGGCACTTATTATTAACACTATTGAAGAATAATTCATTTTATATTTAGCCTTTTATAATTTTCTATGAGATCTATTTGTGTATTCTGCGGAGCTAATATTAGCAGCGATCCGGCATTAAAACAAGCTGTTGAACAACTGGCACAGGTGATGGTTGCTAAAGACATCACCCTTATATATGGCGGCGGTAAAGTAGGTGTAATGGGCCTGTTGGCTGATGCGGTTTTGAGTGAAGGTGGCAAAGCCATAGGTATTATCCCCCAGTTTTTGCTGGATAAGGAGGTTGGCCATACAGGTTTGACTGAACTGCATATAGTAGAGAATATGCATCAGCGTAAACAAATGATGAATGACCTGTGCGATGGTATAATTATGCTGCCCGGCGGTTTTGGTACGCTCGAAGAATTTTTTGAAGTGCTAACCTGGTTGCAATTAGGTTTGCATAGTCATCCGGTAGGTGTGCTTAATGTAAATGGTTTTTATGATCATTTATTATTGCAGATGGATGTGATGGTTGAGCAGCGCTTTTTAAAACAAACCAATCGCAATTTAGTGCTCACATCTGCCGATGCAATTGAACTGGTTAACCTGATGGAAAACATTGATATTAAACCGGACGAAGTTTGGTTTAGAGACAGGAATTTAACGTAGAGTGGGTTTTTAACCACAGAGGACGCAAAGATTTTCACGGAGGGCACAAAGAAGGTTTGCAAATTAAACCTATACTTTGTGCTCTTTGTGTTTTCCTTCTGTGTACTCTGTGGTTAATGAAAATATCCAGATTAATTTTCCTAAAATTACACAACCTATTATAAACACGTATGGATCTGGAGTTCAATAAAAATGAGGATGTTAACAAACAACTCGTTTACGAATTTAATACCAAGCTTAAAAAAATACATTTAGGAGGTGGCGAAATAGCCGCTGCCAAACAAAAGGAAAAAGGTAAAATGCTTGCACGTGAGCGCATTGCCTACCTGTTGGATGAGGACAAACCCTGGCTGGAAGTGGGCGCTTTTACTGGCGATGGTATGTATGCAGAGCATGGCGGCTGTCCGAGTGGTGGTGTTGTTTGCGGTATTGGTTATGTAAGTGGCAGGCAATGTGTGGTAGTGGCTAATGATGCCACCGTTAAAGCTGGTGCATGGTTCCCTATAACTGCTAAGAAAAACCTGCGCGCTCAGGAAATTGCAATGGAGAATCGCCTGCCAATTATCTATTTGGTAGATTCTGCAGGTGTATACTTGCCTTTACAGGACGAGATTTTTCCCGATAAAGAACATTTTGGCCGCATCTTTCGCAATAACGCCATAATGAGTAGTATGGGTATCATTCAAATAGCTGCCATTATGGGTTCATGCGTTGCCGGGGGTGCTTACCTGCCTATTATGAGCGACGAAGCCATGATTGTGGAAGGCACAGGTTCGGTTTTTCTGGCGGGATCATATCTGGTTAAATCAGCCATAGGCGAAGATGTAGATAATGAAACATTGGGCGGTGCAACCACGCAGTGTGAAATATCAGGCGTTACCGATTATAAGCATCCTAATGATAAAGCCTGCCTTGATTCTATCCGCAACATTATGAACAAGGTTGGTGATTACAACAAGGCGGGATTTGATCGTATCAAACCGTCAATACCAAAACTAAACGAGAAAGATATTTACGGAATATTACCGGGTACCCGTGATAATGCTTATGATATGTACGAAATTATAAAGCGTTTACTTGACGATTCGGAGCTTGAAGAATACAAAGCCGGTTACGGTCAATCTATTATATGTGGTTTAGGTCGTGTTGATGGTTGGGCGGTGGGCATTGTTGCTAACCAGCGCAAGGTTATCAAATCTAAAAAAGGAGAAATGCAGTTTGGCGGTGTCATCTATTCCGACTCAGCAGATAAAGCCACCCGCTTTATCATGAACTGTAATCAAAAAAAGATACCACTGGTTTTTCTGCAGGATGTTACCGGTTTTATGGTGGGTAGCCGTGCAGAGCATGGAGGAATTATAAAAGATGGTGCCAAAATGGTGAATGCTGTAGCTAATTCGGTAGTGCCTAAATTCACTATTATTATAGGCAACTCCTACGGAGCAGGTAATTATGCTATGTGTGGTAAAGCGTATGATCCGAGGTTAATTTATGCATGGCCATCAGCAAAAATTGCGGTAATGGGCGGCTCGCAAGCGGCTAAAGTACTGGTACAAATGCAGGCAGCCGGGTTAAAAGCCAAAGGAGAAGAAGTAGACGATGTAAAAGAAGCCGAACTACTTAAACAAACTACCGACCGGTATAACGCTCAAACCACGCCATACTATGCAGCAGCAAGGCTTTGGGTTGATGGTATAATAGACCCGCTGGAAACGCGAAAAGTAATATCAATGGGGATAGAAGCTGCAAACCATGCACCGATAGAAAAGGCATTTAATGTGGGTATAATACAGACATAGGATTTACTATCCAGTCGCTCGGCTCCAGCCGAGTGACAACTATTCAACGGCCTCTGGCCGACGAGATAAAATATTGTGTCTCTACATTACTTTTTCTATCTTCCGCTATGAAAAAACTATTTCTGCCTATTCTTCTGCTACTTGTTATAATAAATGCATCCGCCCAAAACGTTCAGAAAACTCATCAAAAAGCTATTTTGGTTGATACGCATAACGATGTAATATCCAACCAGCTAATTACTAAAGCAGACCTGGGCAAGCTGCAATCAGAAGGTAACTTTGATTTGGTACGTGCAGAACAGGCAGGGTTAGATGCACAGGTCTTCTCAATTTGGTGCAGCGGGCAGTATGGAAACGGTACGGCCTATGCCTTTGCCAATCGCGAGATTGATTCATTATATGCATTGATAAATCGTAATCAGGATAAAATTACTTTGGTACGCACCTCCTCACAACTAAAAAAAGTAGTTAAACAAAAAAAGTTAGCTGCCATGATAGGAGTAGAAGGCGGCCACATGATAGAAGACAGGCTTGATTATATTGATAGCCTGGCTAAACGTGGCATGATTTATCTTACTCTAACCTGGAATAATAGTACACCATGGGCAACATCTGCAAAAGATGAAACATTACACGGTGATTCCTTAACACATAAAGGCTTAACAGAATTTGGCAAACAGGTAGTTAAGCGGTTGAATGATAAGGGAGTAATGATAGATTTATCGCATCCCGGCGAGCAAACATTTTATGATGTAATGGCCACTACTACTAAGCCGGTTATAGCATCACATAGTTGTGCTTATGCATTGGCCCCACACCGTCGTAATTTAAAGGATGACCAGCTTAAAGCTATTGCCAAAAACGGGGGAGTGGTATTTGTGAACTTTTACAGTGGTTTTGTAGATACTGCTTATACAGCAAAGCACGAAGCTTACCTGGTTAAACACAAACCTGAATTGGATTCGCTTGTGAAAATTTATAATGATTATGATCTGGCAAGTATCCGCCTGAATGCTATCCATAAAACCGAAGCCGATCAATTTCGCCCGCCTTTGAGCATGCTGATAAAACATATCGATTACATGGTAAAACTAATGGGCGCAGACCATGTAGGTATTGGATCTGATTTTGATGGCGCCGAATCATATCCGCTTGGGTTGGATAGTGTAACTGATTATTATAAAATAACTGATGAATTGCTAAAATTACACTATTCAAAAAAGGATATAAAGAAGATACTGGGCGGAAACTTTATCAGGGTTTTAAAGGCAAATGTGGGTAAGTAGCCCACGTTGATAAGTTTTACGGATAGTTGACTGTCCTCTTTTTTCTTTTTGTTAAATTCGCGTCTTAATTTTTAAATTAAATGTCACAAGATACTGAACATGTTAAATGCCTTATTATAGGTTCTGGTCCGGCAGGTTATACAGCTGCAATTTATGCGTCGCGTGCCGATCTTAAACCTGTTATGTATACAGGCATGCTTGCCGGCGGGCAGCTTACCCAAACTACTGATGTTGAAAATTTTCCTGGGTATCCTGATGGCATAATGGGCCCTGAAATGATGGAAGATTTTCGCAAACAGGCCGAACGCCTGGGTACAGATATCCGCTTTGGCTATGTAAGTTCAGTTGATTTTTCATCATTGCCTCATAAAGTAGTAGTTGATGAAAGCAAAACCATACTGGCTGATACGGTTATTATATCAACAGGTGCATCAGCTAAATGGCTGGGCCTTGAGTCAGAACAAAAGTATAGTGGTTTTGGCGTTTCGGCATGTGCCGTTTGTGATGGATTTTTCTTTAAAGGACAGGATGTAGCTATTGTAGGTGCAGGCGATACCGCTGCCGAAGAAGCAACTTACCTGGCTAAACTAGCCCGAAAGGTATATATGATCGTTCGTCGCGACGAATTCCGTGCTTCAAAAGCAATGGTTCATCGTGTTTTGAATACGCCCAATATCGAGATATTATATAATACCGAAACTCTTGAAATAATGGGCGATGGACAAAGCGTAAATGCAGTTAAGGTTTTAAATAACCAAACTCAGGCAGAAAAAACTTTGGATGTTACCGGCTTTTTTGTTGCCATTGGTCATAAACCCAATACTGAAATTTTTGAAGGCTGGTTACACATGGATGCAACAGGTTATATTGTTACAAGGCCGGGTTCAACAGAAACCAATGTTGAAGGTGTTTTTTGCTGTGGCGATGCTCAGGATCATATTTACCGCCAGGCTGTTACAGCAGCAGGTACAGGCTGTATGGCAGCCATTGATGCCGAGCGCTATTTGGCAGCTAAAGAACATGTGGTTACTGCGTAAGCTTAACCAGAGTTTAAGATATATAGCCGCTTCCCTTAAAGGAGCGGCTTTTTTGTTGTTTGAATTGTATTTTTTGCAGATTAATAATGCATTATTTTTAAAATATACTAAATTCACCACCTCATTATAACTGGTTAACTCTCTGCTATGAATAAAAAGATCTTCGTTGTGCTATTTAGCATACTAACCCTTTCTTCAGTTATTGTAAACGCACAGGATACCGACCCTAATATGGGCATTATTCCTGCACCTGTATCTGTAAAAAAATCTGTTGGCCAGTTTATATTGAGCCAGGAAACTATAGTGCAGGCCGATACACCTAATAATAAAGCAGTTTTGTTTTTCTCATCATTTCTGGCCAATAACATGGCTTATAACAAGCAGGTGGGTTTAAGAAATGCAACCGAGAATTCAAACGTTATTTATTTTACATCAGCCGGTACAGAAAATTTACCTGCCGAAGGTTACCGTTTAACTATTACACCACAGCAAATAACCATTGCCGGTAAAGGCGCGGGTTTGTTTTATGGTATACAAACGCTCATACAGCTAATGCCTGCAGAAAGAGCCGCTACCGCAAAATTACCTTCTGTTGTAATTGAGGATTATCCACGTTTTGGCTACCGTGGGCTGATGCTGGATGTTTGCCGTCACTTCTATTCTGTTGAGTTTATTAAAAAATATATCGACCTGATGGCAGCCTATAAGCTGAACAGTTTTCATTGGCATTTAACTGACGACCAGGGCTGGCGCATCGAAATAAAGAAATACCCTAAATTAACTCAAATAGCAAGTCAGCGTGCACAATCCGTAATTGGTAACTACCATGATCGTACTCCTCAACAATTTGATAACACTCCATATGGTGGTTATTATACTCAGGATCAGATTCGTGATGTGGTTAAATATGCTGCTGACCGTTATATTACAGTAGTGCCTGAAATTGAAATGCCGGGTCACTCGCAAGCCGCATTGGCCGCTTATCCTGAATTAAGCTGTGACCCAAGTATTAACTACAAAACAGCAGAAACATGGGGCGTTTTTAATGATATTTACTGTCCTTCAGAAAAAACATTCAGCTTTTTACAGGATGTGCTTACAGAGGTGATGGATCTTTTCCCAAGCAAATATATCCACATTGGTGGTGATGAAGCACCCAAGACAGTTTGGAAAAAATCAAAATTTTGCCAGGATCTGATTAAAAAATTAAACCTAAAGGATGAGCACGGTTTACAAAGCTATTTTATCCATAGAATGGAGAAATTTGTAAACTCAAAAGGACGCAGCATTATTGGCTGGGATGAGATTTTAGAGGGCGGGCTTGCACCAAATGCTACTGTTATGAGCTGGAGAGGCGAAGAAGGTGGTATTGCAGCAGCAAAGCAAAATCATGATGTGATAATGACTCCCGGTAATGCTGGATTATACATAGACCATAGCCAGGGGAAATTATATCAGGAACCATTGAGCATTGGTGGTAACGAGCCGGTTTCAAAAATTTATAGCTACAACCCAACCCCGCTAGCTTTAAACGCCGAGCAACAAAAACATGTTTTAGGTGTACAAGCCAATTTGTGGACAGAGTATGTAACTACAGATAATAAAGTACAATACATGTTATTGCCACGATTGCTCGGCCTGTCTGAAGTTGCATGGACGCCGTTGGCAAACAAAAACTTTAAAGATTTTTCTGAAACCCGCCTACCTGCTCATTTCGCATGGTTGGATAAAAACGGTTTTAATTATCGTGTTCCGCAGGCTATAGGTGCTGTTGATACTACCATGATAGGTGCACAACTAAAAGTAAATTTAAAATCGCCGGTTACTGGTGCGAAAATTTATTACACAATTGATGGCTATACCCCGCGTGAAACCGACAACGAGTATACCGTACCTATGACTTACAATGTGCCTATTGACCAGTATCGCGAGTTGCAGACCATTGTTATTACACCATCAGGTAAACGAAGCGTTGTAACAAAAACCGTAATGTATAATAAAGCACCATTGGCGCCTGTGAATTTTACAGGTACAACAACCGGGTTAAAATATCAGGTATCTGCAGGTACTTATGTGAATACTACACAAGTTAACCCTGCCGCGGTAGTTGATACGGGTATAGCAAAAAGCTTTAGCACGGCAACATCTGCCTTTAAAAAAGCGTTTGGTAAATATGGCGTTGTGTTTAATGGTTATATAAAGATTGATACTGATGGCAATTACGGCTTCTCACTCCAGTCTGCAAACGGTTCGGTATTATTAATTGACGATGTGCCGGTTGTTGATAATGACGGCAAGCATAGTGCATACGAGCAGGGCGGCGCAGTTCCGTTGTTAAAAGGTTATCACCGTATTACTATAAAATATGTTGATGCAGCACCTACAACCAGCAGTTTGCGTTTGTTTATGACAATACCGGGTAAGCCAAAAGGCGAACTATCGCCGGATATGATGTTTAATTAATCAATTAAAATTTAAATGGATTTAAGACATTGTTTATTCATATCAGCAGTTTGCATGATTTTAGCGAGCTGTAGCAGCGACGATAAAAAGCCGGCTGTAAAAAGTTATGCAGCTAACAATAAAACTGCACTTATGCCTCCATTTAGGTTTCATAAAGCTGTGGAAGTTTCGCCAGGTCAAACCTATGATGTGGTTAGCTGGGGCAGGGGATCAACCGCAGTAGGTTCATTTGCCATACTGCACTCTGACTCTGCCAGGATGAAGTATACTACCACCACCGGCGACCTGGACGGCTCTATTACCGATGTATATAATGCCGACATGGATACGGACGGTAACCCCGAGATACTGATTCAATCAAAAGGAAAAGACACGGTAAACTATGCAAAGATATATGCCTTTGAGTTTAATGATAATACAGCCAACAAACTTGATTTTCCAAAGCTTAGCAGTTCACAAAAAAAAGGTTACCGTGGCGATGATAACTTTTATATAAAAGATGGAAAGCTTATTCGTGAGTTTCCGATATATGATAGCAATGACAAGACGGCTAAGCCAACCGGGGCAAAACGCCAATTGGAGTATAGTTTGCGCAGCAATGATTTTACGGTTAAGCAATTGAGTAAGGACTCTACAATTGTTAGCGATAACAAACCCATTGTAAAGGAAGAATCGAAAAAAACAGATAACCAAAAAAAGAAAAAGCGCAATCGCAAAGGGTAGTAGTCATAAAGTCTCGTGACATAGCACTCTATTAACTGACCATTGCTATCATTTCTTTTGCATTGTGAATAGCGTAGGTTTCTACATCATTATTAAAATAGAACCAGCCTTGGCTGGTTTTTTTGTTTTGCTTAATACTTTCAACTACTCTTTTCAAATCCTCAGGTGAGTAAGGCGAACGATACAGATCAGGCACACCATGGAAACGGTAATATACAACCGGAGTGTTTTGTATCACCTCATC
>JAQBNZ010000238.1 GCA_028288285.1 Mucilaginibacter sp. | reverse complement strand
GGGGCGCCTATATCTAACATCATATTCCAATAGCCATCGGTTGTTTTGGCGTTGAGCTTCCCTGCAACTTCTTTTTGAGAAACATTTTTTAAACCTTCCTGTAAAAACAAATCTTTAATAAGCCCATCCTTCGCACAGCGAAACATTCCAGGAGCATCCGGTGGAGGTACCGGCAAATCCATGTTTTTGTTTATTGTTCCCATGATAGCCGTTATCCAGAAATTTTTTTCGGGGACACTCCAAACCGAGGTGGCAATTTTTCCGCCGGGCTTTAAAACACGCACCATTTCTTTAGTAGCCAATTGTATATCGGGGAAAAACATGAAGCCAAAACGACAGCTTATTGCATCAAAAGTATTATCAGGAAACGGAAGATCACAAACATCACAGGCACATGTTTCAATATTTTTTATGCCTCTTTGTTCCGCATTTTGGAGGGCTATTGCCAGCATATCTTCAGAAAGATCGGTAATAACTACTTTGCCACCTTGTAACATAGAGGCAATGGTTAATCCCGGCTCTCCGGTGCCTGCTGCAACATCAAGCACTACATCATTATTTTGGGGATTGAGCATTTTAATAATTTCATTACCCATTGGTTTAAGGAAATCCATAACCAATTCATCCCATTTTTTCCAGCCGGAAGAAAATCTGTTCCATGATTCCTTTTGCTGTTCACGAATTTGTTCAAGTTGTTGTTCCATGATTTTATTAGATTAAATAATTGATACCACAGTATAACACGTATTACTCATTCATTCTCGCCGTTGTTGGTGTTGTCACCAACAACCTTTAGTACGGTGGAAAACATGCAAAGTTTGGATACATAGTGGCTTGTTGGTGACAACACCAACAACGGCGCTGGATCTTTCTAATATTATATTATTTCCCCTGCAGCGTTTGGTATTTACCACCGTTTGATGGATCGGCGGCAACCAATATATTCATAGCCTGCATTTTTTCTTGCGGGGAAGCATTGCTAAAAATAGATACAAGCTCATCATCTTTAGCTGTATAAAATGCCAGTGGAAAATAGGAGCCAAGGCGTTTACGGTCTACCTGTTGCAGTACCGGAAGCAGAGCCGCTATAGCTTTACGGCCTTTAGTGGCGTTATCTGCCATTATATCCAGTCCGTTGCGGTGATAATCATATATAAAGCTGCGCAGATTAAGATATAATTTGTTGTTTAGGTTTTCTGCCAGCCAGTAGCGGTTAAGGTTACTATCAAATGCTTTCCAGCCTTTAAATGATGAGGTTTGCGCGATAATAGCCACGTTTTGCGCGTTTGCAAAGTATGGCGAACCACCGTAACGCGAGAAAGAATCGTAATCCATCCCCACAATGATGTAAGCATAAAATGCCATTATCGAACTTAAGTTGCTTTGGAAAGTTTGGTCGCTGTAGTCAATAGTTTGCCCTTCGGTATAAGAAACATCAACATCCTTATCATTAATATTTAACAGGGTTGATGTATAGGTTGAATTAAAAACCGGCCTTGACGATTGTACCTGCAGCTCACCACTAAAATTGCTGCCACCATCCCAATTGGTAACATTAAATACAAAATTGCAGGCTATTCTTTCATTAGGCGCAATAGCATCATTGCTCCATTTACGGCCGTTCAGAAAATCTTTCATGGCGGTTTCCAATGTCTGAAGTATCCGCTTATTGGTTATTTGTATTTTAGGAGCAACAACTTTTACCCGCGCGTTCAGGTCCTGCGCCTTGGCAAAACAACAGGCAGCAAGTAATAGGGTAAAAATTAAAGCTCTTCTCATTTTTTTATCAGTTCAATAACCCTGGCGCAAATATCACGGGCAACCTCGGTTTTGGTTTTCAGTTCATAAACCGTTTTATTTAAACCGCTATCTATCAAAGTTACTTTATTCGTATCATTTTTAAACCCTGCGCCCGCATCATTTAATGAATTTAATACAATAAGATCCAGATTTTTTTTCTGCAACTTATCAATAGCATATTGTTCCTCGTTTTGGGTTTCCAGCGCAAAGCCTACCAAAACCTGACCGGCGCGTTTTTTGGCTCCAAGTGTTTTTAATATATCAGTAGTTTTTTTCAGGCCGATGTTTAATTCCCCGTCCTGTTTCTTTATTTTTTGATCAGCTACCGTAACCGGTGTATAATCTGCAACAGCTGCAGACATAATGCTGGCCTTAACAGTATCAAAATACAACAGGCAAGCCTCCAGCATTTCTGCAGCGCTTATAACATCTATCCGTTTAATGCTTTTTTGTTTGCTTGTTTGCGCCGTAGGGCCGGCAATTAAAACAACATCGGCACCCAAAGCTGCCAATTCATCAGCCAAAGCAAATCCCATTTTACCCGAAGAATGGTTGCCAATAAAACGTACAGGGTCAATAGCCTCATACGTAGGCCCGGCAGTAACCAGTATCGGTACATCGGCTAAGGGAAGTTTCTTTTTAATGTCTAACTCCAGGAAGGTTATTATCTCTTCAGGCTCGGCCATTCGGCCCTCGCCATATAAGCCGCTTGCCAGTTCGCCGCTACCGGGAGGTATGAGTATATTGCCAAAGCTCTGTAGCTTATCAATATTATCCCGGGTGGAATTATGCTTCCACATATCCAAATCCATAGCCGGGGCAAAATATACCGGGCACTTGGCCGATAAATATACCGCGGTAAGCAAATTATCGCAGTGCCCGCCTGCCATTTTAGCCATGGTGTTGGCACTTGCCGGGGCAATAATTACAGCATCGGCCCAAAGGCCTAATTCAACATGGTTGTTCCACTCGCCGGTATCAGGCTTAAAGTAATCTGAATATACCGGTTGCTTTGATAGGGTTGATAGTGTTAAGGGAGTAATAAAGTTAGTAGCATCGGGTGTCATTACCACCTGTACATTGGCGCCCGCCTTTATCAGTAAACGTACCAGTGTAGCAGCTTTATAAGCAGCAATGCTGCCACAAATACCTAAAATTATGTTTTTACCCTCAAGCATATAGTTCCCTAACATCCGCCGTAGGCGAAGGAATGTTTAATAAAAGTTAAATGTAACAAAAAACTCCCTTAGCGGGAGTTCTTTAT